>JASHQW010000102.1 GCA_030038875.1 Gammaproteobacteria bacterium
GCCGTAGCGCAGCACGTGCACGCCGCCGGCATTGGTCGAGAGATTGCCGCCGATCTGGCAGCTGCCCTCGGAGCCGAGACTCAGGGGGAAGTGCCGCTCGGCGCCTTCCGCCGCCTGCTGCACCTGGGCGAGAATGCAGCCGGCCTCGGCGACGAGCGAGTAGTTCTCGGGGTCGACGCTGCGCACGTGATTGAGCCGTGCGAGCGACAGTACCAGCTGCGTGCCGGACTCGTCAGGCGTGGCCCCGCCGCAGTAGCTGGTGTTGCCGCCGTGCGGCACCACGCCGACGCGCGCGGCGTTACAGGCCGCGAGCAGCCCCGAAACCTGCTCGACCGAGCGCGGCAGCGCCACGGCCAGGGCGCGCCCCTGGTAGAGGCCGCGGTGATCGGTGAGGTAGGGCGCGCACTCGTCGCCGGTGAGCAGACCCCCGGCGCCGAGAATCCCGCGCAGCGTCCCGAGAAGCTCCACCGCTCGAGGGCGGGTTGTGTCAGTGGATCGGGCCGAGCGCGCGCAGCGCGGCGATGCGCTCATCGAGCGGCGGGTGGCTGAGGAACAGCCGCTTCAGCCCGCTGCCGATGTCGCCCCCGGCGATGCCGAAGGCGGCCAGCTGCTGGTTGGGCAGCGGCTCGTGCACGCGCTTCAGCTCCTCGAGGGCGGCGATCATGCTCTCCTTGCCGGCGAGCTGCGCGCCGCCGCGGTCGGCGCGGAACTCGCGCCAGCGTGAGAACCACATGACGATGATAGTGGCAAGCACGCTCAGGAGCAGCTGCGTCACCATCACCGTGACGAAGTAGGCGATGCCGCGTCCGTCGTCGGAGCGGAACAGGGCGCGGTCGACGATGTTGCCGATGATGCGCGAGAGGAAGATCACGAAGGTGTTGACGACGCCCTGGATCAGCGTGAGGGTCACCATGTCGCCGTTGGCGACGTGGGTCATCTCGTGCCCGAGCACCGCGGTGATCTCCTCGCGGTTCATGCGCTGCAGGAGTCCGGTGCTGACCGCGACCAGGGCGGCGTTGCGGTTGGCACCGGTGGCGAAGGCATTGGGCTCGGGGGAGTCGAAGACGCCGACTTCCGGCATCCCGACGCCGACCCGCTGGGCGTGCTGCTGCACGACTGAGATGAGCCACTGCTCGGTCGGACCGTCTGCGGGCCCGACGACGCGCACGCCCATCGAGCGTTTCGCCATCCACTTCGACATCGCGAGCGAGATGAACGAGCCGCCGAAGCCGATGAAGGCCGCGAAGACCAGCAGGCCCGAGAGGCTGCCGCCGTGCACGGCGAGCCAGGTGTCGAGGCCGATGAGATGCGCGACCACCGACAGCACCAGCAGCACTGCCAGGTTCGTGAGGAGGAACAACAGGATGCGTTTCATGGCAGGCACTGTACCGTCAGGCTTCGTTGCTCGCCAGCCTTGGGGCGGGTGGCGGGCCTTTCAAGGCCCGCTGCGCGGGGCTTGGGCGGCCCTCAGGAGATCGCGACTCCCAAGGCGCGACCGACCAGGAAGCTCAAAGTTCCCGCAGCGCCGCCGATCAGCACCATGCGCAGCGCGCTGCGCAGCGCGTCGCGCCCGGTGAAGAGCGAGAGGCTCATGCCGACGGCAAAGAGCGCCAGCGCGGTCACGGCCGCCGACCCCGCCAGCGCCGCGGTGCCCGCCATTCCGGCGAGAAACGGCACGAGCGGCACGAGGGCACCCATCGCGAAGGTGACGAATGACGCGGTCCCAGCGCGCCACGGCGAGCCGAGATCGCCGGGGTTCAAGCCGAGCTCCTCGCGCGCGAGCACATCGAGCGCCTTGTCCGGGTGCGCAAGCAGCGAGCGGCTCACGGCGCGCGCCTGGCCGAGCTCGACGCCGCGCGCCTGATAGATGAGAGCGAGCTCCTCGGCCTCCTCTTCGGGGTATTCCCTGAGCTCCTCGCGCTCGAGCGCGATCTGGTACTCGTACATCTCACGCTGCGAGCGCACCGACACGTATTCGCCGGCCGCCATGGAGAGCGCGCCGGCGAGGAGCCCCGCAGCCCCCGACATGAGCACGTAGCCGCGCGCGACGCCGGCACCGGCCACTCCGAGCACCAGGCTCAGGTTCGACACCAGACCGTCGTTCACGCCGAAGACCACCGCCCGCAGGCTCCCGCCGAGGGTGCTGCGGTGACGCGCCCCGACTTCCGCGAGCGTGGTGGGCATGGCGTGGCCAGCGATGCTGCCGGGGAGCGCGCTGTAGACCGAGAGTCCCCGGAGCTTCATCGCCGCCAGCACCGGGCGGAGCGAGGCCGGATCGAAGCGCTCGAGCAGCCGCGCGACGATACGGGCGCGGAGTGAGGGGGTGAAGCTGCGGTGTGCGGGATCAGCGGCGGCGTCCCGGGCGGCGGCCTGCGCCCACCGGGCGGCCTGCTCTTCGGCGGCGAGCGAGAGCTGCTCGAACAGGCGGCGCTTGCCGGCGTCGGGTTCGGCGGCCGCTACCCGCCGGTACAGCCAGGCGGATTCCTTCTCGTGATACCAGCTATCGACGCCGGGACCGGTCAATACTCGTCCTGCTCTTCGTCGCCGTCTTCCTCGTCCTCGTCCCAGTCGTCATCGTCCTCGTCGTCTTCCTCGTCCCACTCCTCCTCCTCCTCGTCCGACTCCTCCTCGTCCTCGTCGGACCAGCCCTCGGGCTCATCGATGCGCTCGAGGTCCATCTCGTGCCACGCCTCGAGGTCGAGCTCCTCGATGTCGCCGTCGAGATACTCGATCTCGATCAGCTCCGAGTCCTCGTCGACCGACAGCACGCGGAACTGCTCTTCTTCCTCCAGGTTCTCGTACCACTGGCCGGGAACCGGTTCGTAATCTCTGCTCACCGCGCCGCCACCCTTCGTCGAGCATCTTCGCCGCGCACCAGTTTAGGGGCTTGCCCGAAGTTGGGCAACGCAGTGTCGAATGCGTATAGTTTTCGCATCATGACCGCCCGAGCCCTGACCAACGCGTCGCCCCTGGTGCGGGCCCGGCGGCTCGTCGTGAAGGTGGGCTCGGCGCTGTTGGTCGGCGGCGACAGCGGGCGCGTCAACCGCGCCTGGCTCGAGACGCTGGTCGAGGACCTGCTGCGCCTGCGTAAACGCGGGCAGCAGCTGATCCTGGTCTCCTCGGGCGCCATCGCGCTCGGGCGCCGGCGCCTCGGGCTGCGCTCCGGGACGCTGCGGCTCGAGGAGAGCCAGGCGGCCGCCGCCGTCGGACAGATCCGGCTGGCCCACGCCTACAAGGAGTTGCTCGAGGAGCACGGGGTCACGGTGGCGCAGGTGCTGCTGACGCTCGAGGACAGCGAGCGGCGGCGCCGCTATCTCAACGCGCGCGCCACGCTCGAGGCGCTGCTCTCGCTCGGGGCGCTGCCGGTCATCAACGAGAACGACACGGTCGCGACCGCCGAGATCCGCTACGGCGACAATGACCGGCTCGCCGCCCGCGTGGCGCAGATGGCCGGCGCCGACTGCCTGGTGCTGCTCTCGGATGTCGAGGGGCTCTACAGCGCCGATCCCAACAAGGATCCGCGCGCACGCATCGTGCCCGAAGTCCGGCACATCAGCCCGGAGATCGAGGCCATGGCCGGCCGCAGCGCCTCGCAGGTGGGTTCGGGCGGCATGACCGCCAAGATTCTCGCGGCGCGGATCGCCGTGGCGGCCGGTTGCCACATGTGCATCGCCGCGGGCCATCACAGGCACCCGCTGCGGCGCCTGGAGGAGGGGGCCGAGTGCACTTGGTTCGTGCCGAACGCGACGCCGGTGGCGGCACGCAAGCAGTGGATTGCGGGCACTCTGCGTCCGGCGGGCGCGATCACCATCGACGCGGGCGCGTTGCGCGCGCTGCTCGAAGGCAAGAGCCTGCTGCCTGCCGGGGTCACCGGGGCGCGTGGCCGCTTCGAGCGCGGTGACACCGTGAGCGTGCTTACCATCGACGGTGTGGAGGTCGCCCGCGGCATCGTCGCTTATTCGGATGCCGACGCCGCGCGGATCATGGGACGCAAGTCCTCCGAGATCGAGGAGCTGCTCGGTTTCCGCGGGCGCGACGAGATGATCCATCGCGACGACCTCGTGCTCCTCAAGGACGCGGCCCCGGCCGCCGGTGCGGCGCCCGCGGTGCGCCAGGCTTCGGTACCGTGAACGCGGATCGCATCGGGGAGCTGATGGAGGGGCTCGGCCGGGCCGCCACGGAGGCCGCTGGTACGCTCGCGCTCGCGCCGACGGCGCAGAAGAACGCCGCCCTCGAGGCGGCGGCGGCGGCCATCCGCGAGCGCGCCGGGGAGATTCTCGCCGCCAACGAGCGCGACGTGGCGGCGGCGCGCGCCGCGCACCTGAGCGGGCCCCGGCTCGAGCGGCTCAGGCTCGATGGCCGCCGCATCGAGGCGATCGCAGCGAGCGTCGCCGAGGTCGCCGCGCTCCCCGACCCGATCGGCGCCATCGTGGCCGAATGGGAGCGTCCCAACGGACTCAGGATCCAGCGCGTGCGGGTGCCGCTCGGGGTCATCGGCATCATCTACGAGAGCCGCCCGAACGTCACGACGGATGCGGGCGCCCTGTGCCTGAAGTCCGGCAACGCCGCGATCCTGCGCGGCGGCTCCGAGAGCCGCCACTCGAACGCGGCGCTCCATGCCTGTCTCGCCGCGGGGCTTGCGGCGGCGCAGCTATCGGCGGCCTGT
>JASHQW010000103.1 GCA_030038875.1 Gammaproteobacteria bacterium
CACCTGATCCGCGAGGCCTCGGCGGCGAACCGGGCGTCCCTCACCTCGTCGGCGAACAGCACGGCCCAAGCTTGGAATTGCTCCTCCAGGAACCGGAAGTAGGCGATCGACCCGGCCCGCAGGCGGGCTCGCGGGTCGGAATCCTCGCGCACCGCCCTCGCTACCCGGTCGGCGAGGACCTCTCCGGTGCGGCGAACGCACGTCGCGAAGAGCTGCTCCTTCGAGCCGAAGTGGTCGTAGATCACCGGCTTGGACACGCCGGCGCGCCGGGCCAGCTCATCCATCGAGGCGCCGTGGAAGCCCCGCTCGGCGAACAGCCTTTCCGCCAGGTCGAGCAGCTGCTCGGCGCGCACGGCGCGGGGCACCCGGCCAGGGCGGTATCCCTTCACGAGCACGTCAGCGGAGGAGGCCACAAACCGGACTCTACCATAGGTAGGCTACTCATGGTAGGTTACCGGGAGTAAGACCGCGACTAGATCCACTGGTCCCGCCTGCTTGAAAGAGGTCGCGATGAGAGGCTCCCCCTTCTTTGACGGTGTCAGGCAGTCCGAGGTGACGATTGCAGGCCAGCCGGCGAAGGTGCCGATCTTCTACTACGACGGCACCGCCATGCAGGCCGTGTTCCCAGCTCGTCTGCGAGCGTTGCGCCGGCTGATGCCCGACCCGCGTTTCTGCCCTGCGCGGCTGGCGCCGGGGCTCGGCGCGGTCGCGGTCACGTGCTTTGAGTACCGCGACACCGACATCGGGCCATATAACGAGCTGGCGATCTCGATCGTCTTGAACGAGCCGTGGTTCTTGCCCAACCTGCCCGGTCTGGCTTTGGTCTCGGGTCTGCGCAGGCGTCAGCTGCATGCGTGGGTGCACCACTTGCCGGTCACGACCGAGATCGCGCGTGCGGGGGGCGTGGATTTCTACAACTACCCGAAGTTCATCGCCGGGATCGACTTCCAGGAGAGCGAGAAGCGCCGCGTCTGCCGCCTGAGCGAGGGCGCCGAGCATATCCTCACGCTCTCCGGCGAGCGGATCGCTACGCCGCGCTCCGAGCAGCTCCAACTGTTCAGCCACCTGTGGATGGACCGCCAGCCGCAGGGCGCCGAGTTCAAGATCAACGCGGTCGAGATGGGTGTCAGCGTGCGGCCGGGGGTCGCTTCGCTTGCGTTGGGCGAGCGCCACCCGATCGCGCGCGAGCTGGCACAGGTGATCGCCTGGAGCCGTCCGATCCAGTACCAGTACATGGCTCGCTTCGAGGGGATTCTCTATGGGCCCGAGCACCTCTCGCTGGCGCTGCTCGCGCATGCCACCGCTGGCGCGGCGGCGCAGCCGGTATCGGCGGCCGGACGATGACATCGATCGCACCGGAGCGTTCCCTGCGCGAGCAGTTCCCCCGTCTCGCCCGGCGCGGCGGCCGCCTGGATGTGCGCGAGCTCGAGCGGCTTCGCGCCCGCGCCCGCCGCTTCGCTGAGGTGCACGTGCGGCCGCGGGCGCTGGAGATAGACCGTCGCACCGGCGAGGATCCGGGCTGGTTCGACTGGGATCTGGTGCGCGCGGGCGGCGAGCACGGGATGCTGAGCGTCGTGATCCCCAAGCCGGCTGGCGGCATGGGCGGCCTGGCGACGCAGGCCGCGGTCGTGATGGAGGAGCTGTGCGCCGCCTGTCCCGGGATCGCGGTGATCTTCGGCGCTCACGCGCTCGGGATCTCGCCGCTTTTGCTGGCTGGCCCTTCCCAGTGGGATGGTGTGCTGGCGGAGCTGGCCGGGTCCGAACGCAGCGGCGAGCCGCTGCTGATGGCGTGCGCGATCACCGAGCCCGAAGCCGGGACGGACGTGGAGGACCCCGAGCTGCTCGCCCGCGCGCGAATCACAAGCCACGCTCGCCGTGTGCCGGGCGGCTTTCGCCTGAGCGGCACCAAGCGGTTCATCTCCAACGGCAGTGTCGCGCGCTGGATTACGATCATGACGGCGACCGATCCCAGACGCCCGGCGCAGACCTGGACCTGCTTCTTGGTGGACACCCGCAGCGAGGGGTTCGCGGTCGGCCGTGTCGAGCACAAGATGGGCCAGCGCGCCTGTCCCGCCGCTGAACTGACCTTCGACGAGGTGTTCGTCCCCGACGAGCGGATCGTGGGCAGGGACGGAGACGGAGCCGCCGCCACGATGATGGTGCTCGCCTGCTCGCGTCCGCCGGTCGGAGCGATCGCGACAGGCATCGCACGGGGTGCCTACGAGCGTGTGCTGGGCTGGCTGGAGGAGGACCGCGCCGCCAGGGGTCTGCTGGGGCGCCAGCATGTGCAGCTGGCGCTGGCGGGCATGGAGGAGGAGATCCATCTCGCGCGCCAGCTCTACATGGACGCCTCCATCGAGTTCGACCACACAGCGCTCGGGGGTGCCATGTCCCATCCGGCGGTTCGCGCCCTCGGACATGTGCCGGCGAGCGTCCGCGGGCGGGCGCCCGTCCGCGGTTGGCTGGCCTCAGACCGCGCTCGCGACGCGGCCATCGCACTCCTTCACCGCACCACAAGCGAGCGCGCCGTGACGCGCTCGCTCGCTCTCTCCTCGATGGCGAAGGCACGCGGCGGCGACGTGGCGATGAGGGTCACCGGAGCGGCACTCGAGCTCGTCGGCCTGCACGCCGGTCCGGTCAGGGCGGAGCTTGAGAAGCTGTGGCGTGATGCCAAGCTGACCCAGATCTACGAGGGCACCAACCAGCTCAACAGACTCGAGGTCTACCGCGGGCTGTGTCACCGCGAGACGATCGGCTGCCTGCCACCGCTGCGCGCCATCCACCCCGGCACCGGCGGGAAGGCTCACACAAACACAGACGCGCGCGCTCATCTCGAAGCGGGCGCACTCAGCTGCGCGAGCGTCAGCGGAGGTGGAGGCGAATCATGAGCATGCTCACAGCAACCGAGCGCGCCGAGATAACAGCGGTGGCACGCGAGCTGGCGCATCGCGAGCTGGCACCGCGGGCTGCGGCGCTCGACGCCGGCGGCCAGGACGTCCTCGCCGAGTGCTGGCACCTGCTGGCCGGGCTCGGACTCGACCGCGCGCTGCTCGACGAGGAACACGGCGGATCGAGGCTGGGCGTCCCAGGCCTGCTGGCCACGATCGAGGAGCTGGCCGTCGGCGACGGCGGTATCGCGATGTGCGTGCTGCTCTGCAACGCCGCTTTGGCGACGCTCGCCGGCGAGCAGCTCGCGGACGTCCCCGCGGGGGCACGCTGGGCGCTCGTGCCGGCCGCACCCGGCACAGAGCTGGCGATCGCAGACGGACAGCTCGACGGCAGGGTCGCCTTTGCGCTGGGCGCGCACGGCGCCGACGGGCTCGTCTTCCTCCTCGGCGGACCCGAGCCCGCGGCGTCGGCGGTCGCCGCCGGCGCAGCCGGCTTGAGGCTCGAGCGCGATCTCGCGCAGATGGGGTTGCGTGCGGCACCCGCGGCATCGGCGGAGCTCGCGGGCGCCGACTGCACGCCCGCCCCGGGCGGGTCAGGTGCCCAGGGCGCGGCGGTGAGCGTCGCGAGCGCGCCGGCGCTGCTGCGAGCCGGCACGGCGGCGATCGCACATGGGATCGCCCGGCGCGCCTACGAGGCGGCGCTCGAGTATGCCCACGCCCGCCAGCAGGGAGGGGTGGCGATCATCGAGCACGACGCCGTCAGCGACATGCTGTCCGCGATGGCGGTGAGACTGGCATGCTGGCCTCAGATCACCGCCGATCCGGCTGGGCTCGCCGTCGAGGAGGCGCAGGCGCTCGTGGTGAAGATCGCCGCCACCGACGCCGCCGTGGCGAGCACGACCGACGCCGTGCAGGTATTCGGCGGCACCGGCTACATGGTCGGGACCGGGATCGAGAAGCTGATGCGCGACGCCAAGTACTGCCAGCTCTTCCCCGAGCCCAACTGGCTCGCACACAACGAGCTGATGCGCTCACAGCCCGCCGGTCGCACAGCGGTGAAGGCGAGGCCGACGTGAGGTTCGCCATCAGCCATCGCTTCCCGGACCTCGCTCACCGCCTCACAAAGTGCCGTACGTGTCGCGGTACGACCTGACCGGCAAGGTGGATCGAGCCCGTTCAGGCGGAACAATCGTGCGCCGGCGACTTGGCCTTTGCCCGGATGCCGTCCGGGGGACGGCGATGAATTTCCGGTGGACCGGGCGTCTGCAGTAGCAGACAATGATGCGGGCGCCCGGGGGCGTCCCCGGCGAAGGAGCCATCCATGGCACGGGTCAGCACATATCTCAACTTCCAGGGCCAGACCGAGGAGGCGTTCGCCTTCTACGCCAAGACCTTCGGCACCGAGGTCACCATGCTCAGCCGCTACTCGGACATGCCCGCCGCCGGGCCCGGCGAGCTGCCCGCCGAGGAGCGGAACCTCGTGATGCATGCCGAGCTCCCGATCATCGCTGGTCACGTGCTGATGGCGACGGACATGCTCGGGTCGATGGGTCAGGAGACCCGCATCGGCAATAACACCACCCTGTGCCTCGATGTTGATAGCAGGGACGAGGCCGACCGCCTGTACGGCGCCCTGTCCGAGGGCGGCTCGGAAGGATCCCCGATGGCCGATATGCCGTGGGGCGCCTACTGGGGCGTCAGCCTCGACCGCTACGGCATTCGCTGGATGGTCAACCACACCCCGGCATCCTGAACGACCATCAGCTCCAAGGTTTGGGTGAAAGGGGCCGCTGCGACGCCTGCTCGGGGCAGAGCATGCCGAATATCTGTTCTGGGTCGGAATCGTGCATTACGTCGCGGGCCAGAGGTGAGTGCCGAACGGCGGCTTTGCGCACGCTCTCATGACTTTTCCGTCACTCAGGGTGGTGATGCTGGTTGTGGTACCCGGAGGTCACTGTCCTTCGTTCGCTGGCCCAGGGCGCTTAGCGATCGAGCATCCCCTGCCGCCTGGTGGCCCTGTACCGCTTCAAAACTAATCGCATGGCATCTGACCTGGTGTTCATGAGATCAGCTACG
>JASHQW010000104.1 GCA_030038875.1 Gammaproteobacteria bacterium
ACATACGCGCTCCATGCGCACCCTCTTCTGGCACGAGACGGCGAGTCCGGTCGGACCGTTGCTGCTCGGCGCCGACGCCCACGCGCTGACGCGCGTGCATTTCCAGGCAGGCCCGCATCCGTTCACGCCGCCGCCCGAGTGGCGGCGCGAAGCGGCACGGTTCGCCGCCGTCACGCGCGAGCTCGCCGAATACTTCAGCGGCGAGCGGCGCGTGTTCAATGTACCGCTCGCCATGGCGGGGAGCGAGTTCCAACGGTCGGTGTGGCGGGCTCTGCTGGCGATCCCCTACGGCGAGACGATCTCCTACGGCGAGCTCGCACGGCGGGTCGGCAGCGCGCCGCGGGCGGTAGGACTCGCGAACGGCGCAAATCCGCTGCCGATCGTGGTGCCCTGCCACCGGGTCATCGGCTCCGACGGCTCGCTCACCGGATTCGGCGGCGGCCTCGCGGTCAAGCGCGCGCTGCTCGAGCTCGAGGGCGCCGACTGTGTCTGCGACCTCTTCAGCCGCGCTTCATGAGCGCTGCGCCTGCCGCCGCGCGGCACGTTCCCTGGGCGGGTGTCGCCGCGAGCGGACTCCTCGGCGGCGCGCTCGACCTGCTGTTTGCCTCCGCGCGTGCATCATCGGCTGATGCCGCTCTCCGACGTGATCGGCGAGCTGTTTTCGCATATCTTTCTGTTCAGCATCGTGATCGCGCTCGGCGTGGCGCGCGCGGTCACCGCCGCCGGGAGGCGCCCGTAGAAGAGGCGCCGGGGAGGGGATCATGCGTCTCGCGTTCGAAACCACCAGACTCTGCTCCGGGCTGCTGCTCGGTGCGCTGTCGCTCGCCATCGGAGCGCCGCTCGCACTCGGCGCTCCCACCGCTGCCGACCGCAGCTACCTCGAGCATCCGCCGGCCCCGAACGGCCCCCCACTGCCCTTCAGCGACGCCGTGCGCATCGGCGACACGCTGTACGTCGCCGGTCACATCGGCATCGATCCGCGCACCGGCACCGCCGCCGCCAGCCCCGAGTCTGAAGCGCGCCTGGTGATGGACGCGGTGAAGCACACGCTGGAGCGCGCCGGCTTCACGATGGATGACTTCGTGTCGGTGACAGTGTATTGCACCGATCTTTCTCTGTACGACACGTTCAACGGTGTCTACGCCGGTTACTTCCATCGCCCTCATCCGGCGCGCGCGTTCATCGGCGTCAGCAAGCTGGTGCGCGGCGCGCGCTTCGAGGTGCAGGGCGTAGCGGTCCGGGCGAAGACTCCATGAACCGCCGCGAGTTTTCGCAGCGTCTGGCCGGCGCTGCGGCCGCCGCCACGCTCAGCCCGCTCGCGGGCGCAGAAGCGCCGCCGGCGCACGCCGCGCCCGCGGCCGCCAACGTCTCCGCGCCCGCGCGCGCGCTGTACCACTCGGCGCTGATCCTCGACTGCAACTCCTCCCCGCCCGAGGGGCGCTTGCCGCTCCCGCAGGCGGACCTCGATATGGTGCGCGGCAGCGGCATCGATGTCGTCAAGTACTCGATCGGCGGAATCAACGACGATTTTCCGACGACCGTGGCCACGATCGCTCACGTGCAGCGGCTCATCGAGATGTACCCGGCCTACTTCACCCAGGCACGGGTGGCCGGCGACTTTGCGCGCGCCAAGGCCGAGGGCAAGCTCGGCATCATCCTGTCCTTCGAGAGCGTCGAGATGCTGCAGGGCCGGATCGAGTCGTTGGAGCTGTTCCGCAATCTCGGCGTGCGCGTCATGCAGCTCTCCTATAACCGCAAATCGCCGTTCGCCGCCGGGGTCATGGAGCCCGAGGGCGGCGGCTTGACGCCGCTCGGCCGGCAGGCGGTCGCCGAGATGAACCGCCTCGGTATCGCGATCGATCTGAGTCATGCGAACCCGGCCACGACGGCAGACGTCCTCGACCTCTCGACGAAATCCCCCGTCATGACGCACGCCGGCTGCGCGGCCATCCACGCGCATCCGCGCAACAAGACCGACGAGCAGCTGCGCGCGCTCGCCGATCGTGGCGGGGTGGTCGGCATCTTCGATCTGCCGTACCTGACGGCCTCGCCGAAGCAGCCGACCGTCGAGGACTATCTGGAGCATCTCGAGCACGCGCTCAAGGTGGCCGGTGAGGATCACGTCGGCATCGGCAGCGATACCGACATCCAGCCGCTCGATGTCAGCGAGAAGGGCATGGCCGAGCTCAACAAGCAGCTCGAGCAACGGCGCTCCGCGGGTCTCGCGGCTCCGGAGGAAGATCGCGCGCCGTACGTGGTGGGCCTCAACACGCCGCGGCGCATCGAGATCATTGCCGACCAGCTGCTGAAGCGCGGCTACCCGGCCGGCGTGGTCGAGAAAGTCATCGGCGCAAACTTCGCGCGCGCGTTTGCCGATATCTGGAGCTGAGGCTCACCCGGCGGGGCTCATCCGCGCCGCCGGCCAGCCGCGCGCCTCAATGGTGCAGCAGGTTCAGCGTGTTGGTGTTGTCGTCCACGTAGTACACGCCGTGCCGGGGATCGAACACGAGGCCGAAGAGGGCGCCCGATCCGGGCGGCGAGCCGCTCGAATCCAGCAGCGCCTTGGCGACCTGGCGGCCCTCGGGGGTGATCTCGGTGATGAAGCCATCGCCGCCGTTGACGGTGAGGATTTCCCCGCCTGGGGTCACGGTGAGCCCGAGCGGGCCGTTGAGGCTGCCGCCCGCAGAGACCGTATGTCCCGTGCCGGCCGAGCTCGTGCGCTCGAGCGCATTATCGATGGCGATGACCCGGTTATTGAGGGTGTCCGCCACATAGAGCCGGGAGCCGTCGGGATCGATCGCACAGTCGGCGCGCAGCCCGACACCCGTCGGCCCGATGACCAGGGCGACCGGATCGGTGCGCTCGGCGAAGCCTGAGCCGATCACGGTGACGGACTCGAGCTTCGGCATCGCGTAATCGGACACCTTGAGATTGAGCCGCGTGACCGTGCCGCCGTTCACGACCGAACCGTTGGCCGCCACCGTGCCGTTCAGCACGTTGGTGACGAACAGCTTCGCGTCCCCGTAAGCCTCGAAGGCGGTCATGTCCCAGGGGCCGTTGATGAGCGGGCCCGAGAAGGTCTCGACCGCGTTCCCCATGCTGTCGAGCACGATCAGGCATCCGGCCTGTGCGGTGGCGGCGGTGCCGTCGGAGGTCGGCAGGCTTCCCACGATCACCCACCCGGACCGGAGTACGACCAGTGCGGTGGTGAGTCCCACGCCGCCGGGGCATGCGCCCGGGAGGGTAGCGGCGCTGATGGTCGCGAACAGACTCAAGGTACCGTCCGGGGCCACCTCCACGATGGTGCTGCCGGTGCCCTGGAGGTTGGCGGAGTTATTGAAATTGCTGATCAGGATGTTGCCGGCGACCAGGTTGCCGGTGCTGCGCTGGACCTGCGCTACGCCGTAGGGATTCTGGTCGCCGTTCGCGGGCACGGTGGAGGTGAGAGTGAGGATGTTCCTGAGCGGCGGCAGCACCGCGAGCTCATCCGCGGCGAGCGCGGGAACGGCCGGGAACGCGGCCGAGACGGTGAGCAGCGCGAGGCGCGCCGCGACGGTAGAGACCCTCATGGTTGATTCCCCTTTCCTGGTACGTGCGGGGCCCGTCCCGCGCGTTGACGACGTGGGTCTCCAGAAACGGGATGACGGTTTGCTCGGGGAACGGAGGATTTCTATGCGCTCGGGAGGAGGCTCCAGACGGCGACCAGCGCTCCGGCGACCGCCACGAATCCGGCGTACCGCAGGCGCAGCGGTGCGACGATGCCCAAGGCGAGACCGCGGAGCACCGGGACAACGGCCCGCGGCAGTGCGGCTGCGATGCCGGTAAGGCTCCCGCGCGGGCGCAGCTGCGCGGCGACCCGCGCGACGAACTCGGCGTCGGGGAACGCTCGCTCGCTGCGCGCGAAGGCCTGCAAGAGCATGGGATCGAGTTCATCCGACATGGACGTGCTCCTCGGGAGGCTGGTAGGCGTGCAGCAGTCCGCGCAGGCGCCGGGTGCCTCGCCGGATGTGCGACTTGACGGTTCCGAGCGGCAGTGAGGTTGCCGCGCTGATTTCGCCGTGGCTCATCCCTTCACTGTAGGCGAGGACGATACACAGCCGCTCATCCTGCGCCAGGTGCGAGAGCGCCCGATCGAGATCGAACCGCTCCCCGACGGCCGGTACCAGCATCACGGACACGGGCAACTCCTGCGGCAGAGGATCGAGCGCGGTTACGGCGGATTTGCGCCGGTGGGCGAGCCAGGCGTTGATCGCCAGGCGCCGCAGCCATCCGCCGAATGCGGCCACCGATTTCAGCGTGGCGAGCGAGCGCCACGCCTGCAGGAACACCTGTTGCGCGAGATCATCGGCGAGCGTCGGGTCACGGCACAGCCGCCTCAGGAAGCTGCGCAGCCATACCTCTCTGCGGCAG
>JASHQW010000105.1 GCA_030038875.1 Gammaproteobacteria bacterium
CGCGTGGTCATGCACTCGTGGGCCGCATCGACCACCACACCGACCCCGCGCGGCTTCAGCACGTCCGCAATGCAGTCGGCGATCTGCGCGGTGAGCTTCTCCTGGACCTGCAGCCGCCGCGCGTAGCCGTCGACCACGCGGGCGAGCTTGCTGATGCCGACCACCTTGTTCGCGGGCAGATAGCCGATATGCACCCGCCCGATCATGGGAGCGATGTGGTGCTCGCAGTGCGACTCGAAGGAGATGTCGCGCAACACGATCATCTCGTCGTAGCCCGCGACCTCCTCGAAGGTGCGGCGTAGGTAGGCGGCAGGGTCGATCGTGTACCCGGAGAACCAGTCGCGATAGGCGTCCACGACGCGCTGCGGCGTGTCGCGCAACCCTTCGCGGTCCGGGTCATCGCCCGCCCAGCGCAGCAGGGCCCGCACGGCCTGCTCCGCCGCGCGCCGCGAAATCTTCGCTCGCTCCCTCGCCATGCTCAACTCTCCAACCAGGCGCTCCAGGGGCGCCGGTCGCGGCAGTTTAGGGGTTCAGTGTGCGAAGTGCAGCAGCGTGAGCGTGAGCGTCAGGCTGCAAATCCCCACCAGGGTCGCCACCACGAGTCCCGCGGCGAGCGGCCGCCAGCCGATGCGCCACATGTCCGTGAAGGACACCGAGAGCCCGACCGCGGTCATGCCGCAGGTGAGAAAGACGTCCGAGGCCGTGTAGCCGGTGTGGACCACCGCCTGCCACGGCGCGCTCGGCCCGCCGAACAGCGTGTCGCCGAGGGTGCGTGCCACGATGAATGCGAGGAACGCCAGCACGAACATCGGCACGAGCTGCGCGTGGGGCGCGAGTCCGGCGGGGTGGAGCTCGGCCGCGGGGTTGCCGCCGCTCGCCGGCTCGTGACGGCGTGCCAGCCAGGCGGCGAGCGGCACCAGCACGGCGATCGAGAGATTGCGCAGGAGCTTCGCGACGCTCGCCGCGGCGAGCGCAGCCGGGGCTCCCGCGTGCTGCGAGTACATGAGCGCAGCGCCGATCACCTGCGAAGTGTCATGGATGGCGGTGCCGAGGAAAATCCCGGCGTGCACCGGGGATGCGGCGAAGAAACGGCCCGCCAGCCACGGATAGCCGAGCATGGCGGCGCAGCCGAACAGCACCACGCAGGTGACGGCGAAAGCGGTCTCCGCGTGCCGTGCCCGGATCACGGGCGACATCGCGACCACCGCCGTGCAGCCGCACACCGCGGTGCCGACCGCGAGCAGCGCCCCGAGCCGCGTGCCGACTCCGAAGAGCCGCGAGAGCCCCCAGCCGGCGAGCAGCGCGACCGTGAGACAGGTCAGGGCCACAGGGAGCGCCGTGAGGGCGATGGAGCTCGCGCCCGAGAGCGTGAGGCGCAGCCCCACCAGCGCAATACCCGTGCGCAGCAGCTGATGCATGGCCCACTTGAGACCATTGGTGGCCCACCCCGGGACGCCGAGCGTGTTGCGCCAGAGCATGCCGAGCACGACCGCGCACATGACCGGACTCAAGGGGAGCTTAGGCAGGCCCACGGCGCCGTGCGCGAGCGCATCCGCGACGGCGCGTGCGATGAGCGCGAGAGCGACAGCGACTGCGATCCCCGGGGCCGCCTGGCGCAGCGAGGCCCAGGGCGGAAACAGCGCCCGCAGCAAACCCACCACGGTTACAGCGGCAGTCGCGGGCTGCGGGCGAGCGGCGGCGGCGTGACGCGCCGGTTCACGACCATGCGATCGTTCAGCTCGGCAATCGCCGCACTTCCGGTGCGCACGAACAGGAACGGCAACAGCGCGTGCACCAGACAGGCGAATCCGGCGCCGATCATCCTCACCCCGAAGCAGCCGGCGCGCGCCATGTGCTCGGTATAGGTCTCGCCAACCGAGGCGGGATGCTCGGTGAAGGCCCGGATGAGGTACATCTGAGTATGCTAGCGATGGGCGCCGGCGACGGGGTTGCGAAGCGGTGGCGCCGGGGAGCCGGCTGCGCAACAATGTTGCGCGCTGAAGGGCCTCAGCGAACCGAAGTTTCAATGGACAAGCTGGACGCCAAAATCCTCGAGCTGCTGCAGGAGAACGGGGAGCTGACCGCGGCCGAGATCGCCGACCGCGTGGGACTTTCCAAGGTGCCGTGCTGGCGGCGCATCCAGAAGCTGCAGCAGGAGGGCGTCATCCGCCGCACCGTGGCGTTGCTCGATGCGCACGCCTTGAACGTCGGCACCACGGTGTTCGTCACGCTGAAGACCGCCAACCACAGCGAGGCCTGGTTCGCGAAGTTCGTGCGCGCGGTGCGCGACATCCCCGAGGTCACCGAGATTCACCGCATGTCGGGCGACGTCGACTACCTGATCCGCATCGTGGTTCCCGACATCGACGCTTACGACGCGGTGTACAAGCGGCTCATCTCCGCGGTCGACTTCCTCGACGTCAGCGCGAGCTTCGCGCTCGAGACGATCAAGTACACGACGGCGCTTCCCCTGTGCTACCTCAGGAGCGAATGAGGCGCGCGCCGCCGGACTCGAGCGTTAATCGCGCACGAGCGGTGCTGCGGATGCTGCCCCGCTGTTGTCGCGGATGATCTCGGCGATGCGTGCGCGGATCTCACCGAGGTCGGTGTCGTAGGCACTGGTGGCAAGCACCGGCGCGCGGCGCGGCACGGCCGCGAGCTGACTGCCGGAGCTGTCCTGCACGTCGACGCGCACGCGGGTCGAGAGCCCGACGCGCAGCGGGTGCTCCTCGAGTTCCTGCGGCGTGAGCGTGATGCGCACCGGCACGCGTTGCACCACCTTGATCCAGTTGCCGGTCGCGTTCTGCGCCGGCAGCAGCGCGAACGCCGCCCCGGTCCCCATGCCGACCCCCTCCACGGTACCGTGATACTCGACATGGCCCCCGTAGAGGTCCGCGATCACACGCGCGGGCTGCCCGATGCGCATGCGATCGAGCTGCACCTCCTTGAAGTTGGCCTCGACCCACAGCCGCTCGAGCGGCACGACGCCTAAGAGCGCAGCTCCGGGGGCGATGCGCTCGCCGAGCTGCACGGCGCGCCGCGCGACGTAGCCCGACACCGGCGCGCGCAC
>JASHQW010000106.1 GCA_030038875.1 Gammaproteobacteria bacterium
GGCGGCAGGCGGCGCTGAGGGCGCCGCACCGTCATGAGCGACTCCCTCGGTATCGCGCTCGCGCAAATCAACCTTCTCGTTGGCGACGTCCAGGGCAACGCCGCACGGGTGGTCGCCGCCGCGCGAGCGGCGCGCGCCGAGCTCGGCGCCGACCTGGTGCTGCTGCCGGAGCTCGCCCTGAGCGGCTATCCGCCCGAGGACCTGCTGTTCCATCGTGGCTTCCGCCGCCAGATCGAGGCGGGGCTCACGCGCGTGCGCGCCGAGGCCGGTGAGGCTGCGGTGATGGTGGGCTTTCCGGAGTACACGCGCGCCGGGATCTACAACTCCGCGGCGCTCATCTCCGCCGGCGAGGTCGCCGCCATCCACCGCAAGGCGGAGCTCCCCAATTACAAAGTCTTCGACGAGAAGCGCTACTTCCGCGCCGGCGCCCAGCCGACGGTGATGGAGCTCAAGGGCTTTCGGGTGGGACTCCTCGTGTGCGAAGACATCTGGGAGCGGGAAGCGGCGCAGCTCGCGCGCGCGGCCGGCGCGCAGCTTCTCGCCGTTATCAATGCCTCACCCTACGAGATCCACAAGCAGCGCGAGCGCGAGAACATCGCCCGCGCGCGTGTCTTGGACGTGGGACTGCCGCTCGCCTATGTCAATCTCGTCGGCGGCCAGGACGAGCTGGTCTTCGACGGCAACTCGTTCGTCATGAACGCCGAGGGCGAAGTGGTGTTGCGCGCGCCGCCCTTCGAGGAGGGGAGCTTTCTGGCGCACTTCGAGCGCGACGCGCGCGCCAAGGTGGCGCCGCGCGCGGGAGAGGTGTCGCCCGAGCTCAGCGACGAGGCGAGCGTGTACCGTGCGCTGACCCTCGGCGTGCGCGACTACGTCGGCAAGCACGGCTTTCCCGGGGTCGTCATGGGCCTCTCGGGGG
The DNA here is from genome assembly GCA_030038875.1 of Gammaproteobacteria bacterium. Taxonomy (GTDB): domain Bacteria; phylum Pseudomonadota; class Gammaproteobacteria; order Steroidobacterales; family Steroidobacteraceae; genus 13-2-20CM-66-19. Next base: position 917 of record JASHQW010000106.1, read on the forward strand.
GCGTCGATTCCGCTCTCACACTCGCCATCGCCGTGGATGCGCTCGGAGCTGAGCGCGTGCAGGCGGTCATGATGCCCTCGCGCTACACCGCGTCGATGAGCCTGGAGGATGCCGCGGAAGAGGCGCGCATGCTGGGAGTCCGCTACAGCGTGCTGCCGATCGAGGCGATGTTCGAGAGCACGCTGGCGACGCTCAAGGGCGAGTTCGCCGGCCGCGAGCCCGACGCGACGGAGGAAAACATCCAGTCGCGCTGCCGCATGCTGCTGCTCATGGGCATCTCCAACAAGACCGGCAGGATGCTGCTGACGACGGGCAACAAGAGCGAGATGGCGGTCGGCTACGCCACGCTCTACGGCGATATGGCAGGCGGCTTCGCTCCCATCAAGGACTGCAGCAAGGGGCTGGTGTACCGCCTCGCCAACTACCGCAACTCGCTCACGCGGGTGATCCCGCAGCGCGTGATCGACCGGCCGCCCTCGGCGGAGCTGCGTCCGGGACAGAAGGATTCCGACTCCCTGCCGCCCTATGAGATCCTCGATCCGATCCTCGAGGCCTTCATCGAGGAGGACCTGTCGGTGGATGAGATCGAGGCGCGCGGCTTCGAGCGCGCGACCGTGGCACGGGTGCTCGATCTGGTGAAACGCAACGAGTACAAGCGCCGTCAGGCCCCGCCCGGCGTGCGGGTGAGCCGCCGCGCCTTCGGACGCGACTGGCGCTATCCCATCACGAACGGCTACCGGCGCTGACGCGCGCGCTGCCTCCGCGGTGCGTTACCAGAACTTCCACCAGGCGCGCTTCGCGACCGCCTCGGACGGAGCCACGTCCGCGGAGAAGTTCGCCTCGTACACCTGGCGCGACTGCGCCGCGAGCGGCTCGAGCCCGAGCTTGTCGTAACACTCGATCATGATGGCGAGCGCGTCCTTCACCGCGGGCGCCCCGTCGTACTGCTCCACCGCGCCCTTGGCGCGCTGGGCGGCCGCCACGTAGGCGCCACGCTTCAGGTAGTAGCGCGCGACGTGCACCTCGTAGCTCGCGAGGCGGTCGCGCAGGTACACCATGCGCTGCAAGGCATCGTGCGCGTACTCGCTCTTCGGGTACTGCTCGACCACGATCTTGAAGGAGGCGAAGGCCTTGCGCGCATTGCTCGGCGGCCGCTGGGTCAGATCGGCGCGGAACAGCCTCTCGATCGCGTTCGGCGTGCGCTCGAAGTCGACCAGCCCTTTAAGGTAATAGGCGTAATCGACGCGCGGGTGGGTCGGGTTCTCGCGAATGAAGGTATCGGCGGCATCGGTGGCCGACTCGCTCTCGCCGGCGCGGTAATATGCGTAGATGAGATCGATGCGCGCCTGGCGCGCCTCGTCCGTGAAGGGAAAGCGCGCGGTGAGGGCCTCGTAGGCCTTGATGGCACCGCTGAAGTTGTTGTTGCCGAGGTCTTTCTTCGCGGTCTTGAAGAGCTGCTCGGGCGTCTGCTTCGCCAGCACCTTCTGGCGGTGCGCGCTGCAGCCGCAGACGGCAAGCAGCACCGCGCACAACGCGACCACACCGCCGCGCACCGGAACGGACAAGAGCATCTGGAAGGGGCCTTTCTTTGGCTTCGCGCCGATTGAATCCACGAAGTATAGCGAATCTCCCGGCTGGGCTTCCGACCGCCGCCCCCCCGCTCGAGTTCCGCGCGCATGAGCTCGAGCTGCCCGCGGAGACGGCAGGCCTGAGGTTCGACCAGGCGCTGGCGCGCGCACTGCCGCAGTACTCGCGCGCGCAGCTCAAGTCCTGGATCGACTCGGGCGCGGCGCGCTCGCAGGGGCGGGCACTCAGGGGCAAGGACCGTGTGCTGGGCGGGGAGCGGGTGCGTATCCGCGCGCAGCTCCCGAGCCGGACCGAGGTGGGGGCCGAGACGCTGCCGCTCAGCGTCGTCTTCAGGGATCGCGCGCTGCTCGTGATCGACAAGCCGGCCGGGATGGTGGTGCATCCGGGCGCCGGCAATCCGCGCCACACCCTGCAAAACGCCTTGCTCGGCCTCGACCCAGGGCTGGCACTCGTGCCGCGCGCCGGGCTCGTTCACCGGCTCGACAAGGACACCTCGGGACTGCTGGTGGTGGCGCGCACACCCGAAGCGCATACGGCGCTCGTGGCGGCGCTCGCCGCGCGGCAGATCTCCCGGCAATACCTCGCGGTGTGCACTGGGGTGATGACCGGAGGCGGCACGATCGACGAGCCCATCGGCCGGCACCGCGCGCAGCGGCTCAAGATGGCGGTGCGCCGCGATGGCCGCCCGGCGGTGACGCATTACCGTGTGCTCGAGCGCTTTCGTGCCCACACGCTGGTGCGCGCCGAGCTCGAATCCGGACGTACCCACCAGATCCGCGTGCACCTCGCGCACATCGGCTTTCCCGTAGTCGGCGACCCGCTCTACGGCGGGCGACGGCGCGTCCCGGCCGGCTGTACGGCGGCCCTCGCCGCTGCGCTCGGCGCCTTCCGCCGCCAGGCGCTGCACGCCGAGCGACTCGCGCTCACGCACCCGGTGACCGGCCGGAAGATGGAGTGGCAGGCGCCGCTGCCTAAGGACATGCGGGGCCTCCTCGCGGCGCTCGAGCAGGATGCAGCGTGAGCGGCCCGGGGGCAGCAGCGGTTCCCGAAGTGCTGATGCCCGAGTGGCCCGCGCCGCAGGCCGTGCGCGCGGCGTTCACGCTGCGCGGCGGCGGCGTGAGCGCGGCTCCCTTCGACTCACTCAACCTCGGCGCTCACGTCGGCGACAGTCCGGCTGCGGTTGCGGAGAATCGGCGCCGCGTGCGCGCGCGGCTCCAACTCCCGGCGGAGCCCGTCTGGCTCGAGCAGGTGCATGGAACGCGCGTCGCGGACCTCGATGCGGCGGGCGAGGAAGGAGGCTCGGCTGCCGACGCGGTCCTCACGCGCCGGCCGGGACGGGTGTGCGCCGTGCAGGTCGCCGACTGTATGCCGGTGCTCCTCGCAGCACGGGATGCCTCCGCCGTGGCGGTGGCGCACGCGGGGTGGCGCGGGCTCGCCGGCGGCGTGCTGGAGGCGACCGTGGCGAAGCTCGCCGTGGCTCCCGGAGAGCTCTTCGCCTGGCTCGGACCGGCGATCTCGGTGCGGCATTTCGAAGTCGGAGGTGAGGTGCGCGCGGCGTTTCTCGCGAACGACCCCGAAGCCTCCACCGCGTTCCAGCCGAACGCTCGTGGCCGCTGGCAGTGCGATCTCGCGCTGCTCGCGCGGCGGCGGCTTGCGGCGCTCGGCGTTGCGGAGGTCTCGGGCGGCGCTTGGTGCACGTACGCTGACCCCGCGCGGTTCTTCTCGTTCCGCCGCGACGGGCGCTGCGGGCGCATGGCGGCGCTCATCTGGCTCGAATAACCCTATGGGCGTGAAGATGCCGCTGCTCGCCTGGATCGTGCTGTTCGCGGCGCTCGGCGGCATCGCCAGCGCCGCGCTCGCCGTGGTGTTTCTGTGGATCTCGGAGCAACGCGCCGCGCGGCTGCTGCCGCACTTCGTCAGCTTCGCGACCGGGGCGCTGCTGGGCGCGGCTCTACTCGCCCTCCTTCCCGAGGCGATGGCGCGGGCGGGTGTCGCCGGTGCACACGCGCTCGGGGTGACGCTGATCGCCGGACTCGGCGTGTTCTTCGTCATCGAGAAGCTGGTGCTGGGGTGGCACGCCCATGCCGGCGAGGAGGAACCAGCAATGCACGGGCAGCACTCCCACGCGCGACACTCTCATCGGCACGACCACGCCTCCGGCGTTCTGGTGCTGGTCGGAGACAGCGTCCACAACGCACTCGACGGCGTGCTCATCGCCGCCGCCTTCCTCACCAGCGTGTCGCTGGGCATGGTGACCACCCTCGCAGTCGCCGCTCACGAGATTCCCCACAGGGTCGGGGATTTTGCCATCCTGGTCCACGGCGGTTTTTCGCGCGCCCGCGCGCTGCTCCTGAATCTCGCGACCGGGCTCGCTTCGATCATCGGAGCGGTCGCGGCTTACTTCGGCCTGCGGCGGGCGCTCGATCTGCTGCCTTACGCGCTGGCGTTTGCGGCGGCCGGGTTTCTCTACATCGCAGTTGCGGGGCTCATTCCGGGTCTCCATCGCCGCGCCGATGCCCGCACCAGCTCAATCCAGGTGATCCTGATCAGCCTCGGGATTGCGCTGATCGCCGTCGCCGAGCACCTGGCGGGGGAATAGCGGGGCAGGTTGGCAGCGCGCCAGAGTGCGGCTGCCTGCGCACATTTGCGATTGAGTTCGCGAATCCCTGGCCGCCGAGCGGGTAGCATTTGACGTAATTGCGCGCACACGGTACTAGGACGCCATGCTGCTCAAATGGTTGGATGCCCGCGAAGCGACTGCGACGGGTGCTGCTCTGGCAGATGATTTCTATCTGCAGTCGGGTTCGAAGCTGCCGCGCAGCCGCGCCAGGGAAGCCGGGCAGGAGCCGGAGCTGCAGAAGTTCCTGCAGAAGTTCCTGCAGCGGGTCGACCAGGCAGCCCGACCGCTCAAGCTGAATGTCTTCAAGAGAGCCAAGCTTGCCAACTCCTTCAAGTGGCGGCTGCTCGAGAAAGGTGTCGAGCAGGAGCTGGCCGATGAGCTGACCCAGGCGCTCGTGATGCGGCTCATGGGCGCCGGCGTGGGCACCGCGGTGGCGGCGCGCGCTTCAGGCGCCAAGCGCGGCGCCGCGCGCGATTCGCAGGCATTGCGCGCGAAGGCCAGGGATGCGCTCGCCGGGCGCGACTACGAGGCTGCGCGCGAGGGCTTTCAGGATCTCGTGAATCACGATCCCCGCGACGCCGTGGCGCGGCATGAGCTCGGCACCGCGCTCGCGCAGCTCGGACGCTACCGGGAGGCGGAGGAAGAGCTGCGCCGCGCGATAGGACTAAGGCCCGGCTTTCCGGAAGCGCTGCTCAATCTCGCGGGCGTGTTGCAGGCGACGGGACGGTACAAGGACTCCGAGGACCCGCTGCGCCGCGCGCTGAAGGCGAAGCCCGCCTATCTCGAGGCACGCGTCAGTCTCGGCATGAGCCTGATGCTGCTCGGTCGTACGCGCGAGGCCCGGGATAGTTACGAGAAGGCCCTGCGCGCCGCGCCACGCAATACGCAGACACTGGTCGGTCTTGGGCAGGTCGAGGCGCTCGAAGGGCGCTTTCCGGAGGCTGAAGCTGCCTACCGGCAGGCGCTGCAGACTGAGCCCGGGTCACCCGCCGCCCACGCGGCGCTCGTGTGGCTGCGCCGGATGACTTCAGCCGACGCTGCGTGGCTCGAGCGAGCGGAGGATCTCGCGGCCGGAGGTATCACGCCGATCGACGAGACCAATCTACGCTACGCGATCGGAAAGTATTGTGACGATGTGGGAGATTTCGCGCGGGCGTTCCGCAACTTCCAGCGCGCCAACGAGCTGCAGAGGCTGCGTGCGATTCCCTATGACCGCGGCGCCCACGAGCGCTTCGTGAGCGATCTCATCAGTGCGTACACGCCCGAGGTCCTGGCGCGCGCCAGCGAGGGTGCCTCAGACTCGGCCCGGCCAGTGCTGGTGACCGGGATGCCACGTTCCGGTACCTCGCTCGTGGAACAGATCATCGCTTCGCATCCGGCCGCATACGGCGCAGGAGAACTGCACCTGTGGACCGTAGCGGTGTCGAGGCATGAGGCCGCACTCCGCCAGGGGCATCTCGACGGCGCGCTGAGCAAGAAGCTTGCCGAGTCCTACCTGCGCGGTCTCGACGAGCAGTCGAAGCATGCGCTGCGCGTGGTCGACAAGGCGCCGATCAATGCCGATTACCTCGGGATCATCCACCGCGTATTTCCCAATGCGCGACTCATCTACCTGCGGCGCGATCCGATCGATACCTGCCTGTCGTGCTATTTCCAGCAGTTCTCACCGGGCATGAATTTCGCCATGGACCTGGAGGACCTGGCGCACTACTACCGCCAGCACCATCGCCTGGTCGCCCATTGGCGCGCGTCGCTCCCCGCGGGCGCGCTGCTGGAGGTGCCTTACGCGGAGCTGGTCGCGGAGCAGGAGAGGTGGACGCGGCGCATCCTCGAATTCGTCGGTTTGCCGTGGGACGAGAGGTGTCTCGAGTACCACAAGACCCAGCGCCCCGTGACGACGGCCAGCGTCTGGCAGGTGCGCCAGAAGATCTATACGAGCTCGGTCGAGCGCTGGCGCCACTATGAGAAATTCATAGGTCCCCTGCGCAGCCTCGCTGACCTCACCCCTTAAGCGCGCTTGCGCTATCCTCGCCCGGCGGCCAGCCGCCGCGGCGGCGTTGAAGTCGTTTGAGGCGGTGCGCCGCGGCGCAGCCCCTTGAACGGGCTGCGGTTTGTCCCCACAAACCGAGCACCCACCCCTAGTCAGGGCCAATTCCCATGCGGATGGACAAGCTCACCAGCCGGTTCCAGCAGGCGCTGGCCGACGCGCAGTCGCTCGCGCTCGGCCGCGATCATCAGTTCATGGAGCCGGCCCACGTCATGCTGGCGCTGCTCGACGGCGCGGGCGGCGGGGTGCGGCCGCTCCTCATGAAGGCGGGCGCGGACGTCAACAAGCTGCGCTCGGGACTCCTCGCGCTCCTCGACGGGCTGCCGAAGGTCGAGGGCACCCCGGGCGAGATCCATGTCTCCAACGACTTGAACCGCATCCTCAACGTCACCGACAAGCTCGCGCAGCAGCGCGGCGATCAGTTCATCGCGAGCGAGCTCTTCGCGCTCGCGGCCTTCGAGGACCGGGCACTGGCGCGCGTCTTCAAGGACGCTCGTCTGGTACGCGGGGCGATCGAGAAGGCGATCGAAGAGGTGCGCGGGGGCGAGAAGGTGGCCGATCCCAACGCCGAGGAGGGCCGCCAGGCGCTCGAGAAGTACACGATCGATCTCACCGCGCGCGCTTCCTCCGGCAAGCTCGACCCGGTTATCGGCCGCGACGACGAGATCCGCCGCACCATCCAGGTGCTGCAGCGCCGCACCAAGAACAATCCGGTGCTGATCGGCGAGCCCGGGGTCGGCAAGACCGCGATCGTCGAGGGCCTGGCGCAGCGCATCGTGAACGGCGAGGTGCCCGAGGGCCTGAAGGACAAACGCATCTTGGCCCTCGACATGGGCGCGCTGATCGCCGGCGCGAAATTCCGCGGCGAGTTCGAGGAGCGCTTGAAGGGCGTGCTCAACGATCTCGCCAAGCAGGAAGGCCAGATCATCCTCTTCATCGACGAGCTGCACACCATGGTTGGCGCCGGCAAGGCCGAGGGCGCCATGGACGCGGGCAACATGTTGAAACCCGCGCTCGCCCGCGGCGAGCTGCACTGCGTCGGTGCGACCACGCTCGACGAGTACCGCAAGTACCTCGAGAAGGACGCGGCGCTCGAGCGGCGCTTCCAGAAGGTGCTGGTGGACGAGCCCTCGGTCGAGGACACCATCGCGATCCTGCGGGGACTCCAGGAGCGCTACGAGGTGCACCACAAGGTCGAGATCACCGACCCGGCGATCGTCGCGGCAGCCACGCTCTCGCACCGCTACATCACCGACCGCCAGCTCCCCGACAAGGCCATCGACCTGATCGACGAGGCGGCGGCCCGCATCCGCATGGAGATCGACTCCAAGCCCGAGGCCCTCGACAAGCTCGAGCGGCGCATCATCCAGCTCAAGATCGAGCAGGAGGCGCTCAAGAAGGAGAAGGACGAGGCCTCGCGCAAGCGTCTGGCTACGCTCGAGGACACTCTCAAGACCCTCGGCAAGGAGTACGCCGACCTCGAGGAAGTGTGGAAGTCGGAGAAGGCCGCGGTGCAGGGCGCGGCCGAGATCCGCGCCGAGCTCGATCGCGTGCGGCTCGAGCTCGATGCCGCGCGCCGGGCCGGCAACCTCGAGCGCATGGCGCAGCTGCAGTACGGCAAGATCCCCGAGCTCGAGAAGCGCCTTGCCGCCGCGCAGGCCGCCGAGGACAAGGCGCCGACGCTGGTGCGCGACAAGGTCACCGAGGAGGAGATCGCCGAGGTGGTCTCGAAGTGGACCGGAATTCCCGTGTCCAAGATGCTGCAAGGGGAGAAGGAAAAGCTCCTGCACATGGAGGAGGCGTTGGCGAAGCGCGTCGTCGGCCAGGACGAGGCGCTCAAGATTGTGTCGGATGCCATCCGCCGCTCACGCGCCGGGCTCTCCGATCCGCGCCGCCCGAACGGCTCGTTCCTGTTCTTAGGTCCCACCGGCGTCGGCAAGACCGAGCTCTGCAAGGCGCTCGCAGAATTCCTCTTCGACACCGAGGACGCGATGGTGCGCATCGACATGTCGGAGTTCATGGAGAAGCATTCGGTGGCGCGCCTGATCGGCGCGCCTCCGGGCTACGTCGGCTACGAGGAGGGCGGCTATCTCACGGAGGCAGTACGCCGCCGTCCCTATTCGGTGATCCTGCTCGATGAGGTCGAGAAGGCGCACCCCGACGTCTTCAACGTGCTTCTGCAGGTGCTCGACGACGGGCGCCTCACCGACGGGCAGGGACGCACCGTCGACTTCCGTAACACGGTCATCATCATGACTTCGAACCTCGGCTCGCAGCAGATCCAGGAGTTCGCGGGCGAGAAGAACTACGCGAAGATGAAGAGCGCGGTCATGGAGGTCGTGCAGCAGAGCTTCCGGCCCGAATTCATCAACCGCATCGACGACATCGTGGTATTCCATCCGCTCGGCACCCGGCAGATCCGCGCGATCGTGGACATCCAGCTCCTGTACCTGCGCAAGCGCCTGGCCGAGCGCAACATGGACGTCACGCTCGATGATGCGGCGCGGGACCTGCTCGGCGAGGCGGGATTCGATCCGGTGTATGGCGCCCGGCCCCTGAAGCGCGCCATCCAGCAGCAGATCGAGAATCCGCTGGCCCAGCGGATCCTCGAGGGTGAGTTCCAGCCCGGGGACCGCATCCGCATCGGCGCCCGTGACGGGCACCTCAACTTCGGGAAAGTCGAGGAGCGCGAAGCCGCGCGCGCCTGAGGCGCGCGGCGCGGCGAAGGCCGCGGGACGCGCGCGTGCGTCCGTTATAATCCGCGCCAGTCAGATTGCGCAGGATCCGACAACCCACCCATGCCGTTCTACGAGTACGAGTGCCAGGCCTGCAAGTTCTACACGGAGGTCATGCAGAAGATCAGCGACGCGCCCCTTAGCAAGTGCCCCTCGTGCGGCAAGCGGCGCCTGAAGAAGCTGGTGTCCGCGCCGGTGTTTCGCCTGAAAGGCGGCGGCTGGTACGAGACCGACTTCAAATCGGACAAGGAGGAGAAGCGCAACCTCCTCGGCGCGGATAAAGAGGAGGCGAAGGCGGAGAGCAAGCCGGAATCGAAGGAGGGCAAGCCCGAGGCAAAGGACGCCACGGCCGCCGATACCAAGGCAGCCCAAACGAAGCCACCGGCGCCCAAGCCCGCGGCTTCCCCGCGCCGACCGGCCAAGAGCGCCCGGCGCAGGAGCACGCGGCGGCCGCGGCGTTAGGAGCCGCGCGGGAGGACATTGATGTCATCGACGGAAGGCAGCACAACGAGGGCGGAGGCCGTTCCCCGAAAAAGGACGCTGCGGCGCTACCTGGTCGCAGGCGTCCTCGTGTGGCTGCCGATCCTCGCCACCATCTGGGTGGTGGACTTCATGCTGCACCTCATGGACCGGACGCTGCTGCTACTGCCGCCGGCCTACCGGCCCGAGGCGCTGCTCGGGTTCTCGATCCCGGGTGCGGGGCTGGTGCTCGCGCTGGTGCTGCTGCTGCTCACCGGATTACTGGTGACCAACCTGATCGGCCGCCGTCTGGTGGTGTGGGGCGAGGAGCTTCTCAACCGCATTCCCGTGGTGCGCAGCGTGTACGGCGGCGTGAAGAGCTTTGCCGAGAGCGTCTTCTCGCAGTCGAACTCCTTCCGCAAGGTGGTGATGGTGGAATACCCGCGCGAAGGCGCCTGGAGCATCGGCTTCCTCACGGCCGAGGATGTCCCGGAGATCAGTCAGAAGACCGGCGAGACCCACGTCGCCGTGTACATCTCCTCGGCGCTCAACGCCACCGCGGGATGGCTGATCGTGGTGCCGCGCCGCATGGTGCGCGAGCTCGACATGTCGGTGGACGCCGCGCTCAAGATGATCATCACCTGCGGCGTGGTGGTGCCGCCGCATCCGGCGGTCAAGTCGCAGCTCGCCAAGCCGGCGGCGTAGGTCCATGAGGGCCATGCGCCTCACTGCGCGCGGTGCGCCGCTCGAGCTCACCGAGCTCTCTCTGCCTCCACCGGGCGAGCACGAGCTCCTGATCAGCGTCGAGGCCTGCGGCGTCTGCCGCACGGACCTGCACGTGCTCGACGGCGAGCTGCCGGACATCCGCTGTCCGCTCACCCTGGGTCATGAGGTCGTGGGCAGGGTATTGGCGGCCGGTTCCGCAGTCGAGCGCTTCCGTCCGGGCGAGCGGGTCGGCGTGCCCTGGCTCGCCTACACCTGCGGGATCTGCCCCTATTGCCGCTCCGGACGGGAGAATCTCTGCGTCGCGGCGCGGTTCACCGGGTATACGCGCGACGGCGGCTACGCGGAGCAGGCGCTGGCGGATGCGCGCTACTGCCTGCCGCTGCCGGGGGGCTCAGCCGCGGAGCTCGCCCCGCTGCTGTGCGCCGGACTCATCGGCTACCGTGCCTACCGCGCCGCGGGTGAGGCGGCCAATCTCGGACTCTACGGGTTTGGCGCTGCGGCGCACCTGCTCGCCCAGATGGCGCGCTTCGAAGGCCGGCGCGTGTTCGCATTCACGCGTCCCGGCGACGGGGAGGCGCAGCGCTTTGCGCTCGAGCTCGGTGCCGTGTGGGCGGGCGGGTCGGATGAGCGTCCGCCGGAGCTCCTCGATGCCGCGATCCTCTTCGCGCCCGTCGGCGCGCTCGTTCCGGCGGCGCTGGCCGCCGTGCATCCGGGAGGGCGGGTGGTGTGCGCCGGGATTCACATGAGCGACGTGCCCGCCTTTCCTTACCGCCTCCTCTGGGGCGAGCGGCAGGTGTCCTCGGTCGCGAATCTCACCCGCCGCGACGGCGAGGAGTTCCTGGCGCTCGCGGCGCGCCTCAAGCTTAAAGCCCGGGCGGAGCGCTTTGCCCTCGCCGACGCCAACCTGGCGCTCGAGCGGCTGCGGAGCGGCGCGGTGACGGGGGCCGCCGTGCTGGAAATGCGCACGCCTGCCGCGGTTGCGGGGCCGTCGGCGCGTCCGTAACATCGCGCGCCTCATGCGCTCACATTACTGCGGACAGGTCAACGAGCAGCTCCTCGGCCGCGAGGTCACGGTCGCCGGCTGGGTGCACCGCCGCCGCGACCACGGCGGGGTCATCTTCGTCGACCTGCGCGACCGCGAGGGACTCCTGCAGATCGTATTCAACCCGGACGCCGCGGACGTGTTCGCGGAAGCCGAGCGGCTGCGCAACGAGTACGTGGTGAGCTGTACCGGCACGGTGCGCGAGCGCCCGGCGGGCACGCTGAACCCACACCTGGCATCGGGTAAGGTCGAGCTCATCGCCCGCCGGATCGAGCTCCTCAACCGCTCCGAGCCCTTGCCGTTCCAACTCGATGAGCAGGTCGGCGAAGAGGTGCGGCTGCGCTACCGCTATCTCGACCTGCGCCGCGAAGTGATGAGTCAGCGGCTGCGGCTGCGCCACCGCCTGACGCGCTCGATGCGCGCCTACCTCGACTCCCACGGCTTCGTCGACATCGAGACGCCGATGCTCACCAAGGCGACCCCCGAGGGGGCGCGTGATTACCTGGTGCCGAGCCGCACGCACCCGGGGAAGTTCTTCGCCCTGCCGCAGTCACCGCAGATCTTCAAGCAGCTGCTGATGATCTCGGGCTTCGACCGCTACTACCAGATCGTGCGCTGCTTCCGCGACGAGGACCTGCGCGCCGACCGGCAGCCCGAGTTCACGCAGCTCGACATCGAGACCTCGTTCCTCTCCCAGGACGAGATCATGGCGATGATGGAAGGCCTGGTGCGTCACTTCTTCCGCGAGGTGCTCGACACCGCACTCCCGGAGCCCTTTGCGCGCATGAGCTATACGGAAGCGATGCGCCGCTACGGCTCGGACAAGCCGGACCTGCGCATCCCGCTCGAGCTCACCGACGTCGCGGACCTCGTCAGGGACTGCGACTTCAAGGTGTTCGCAGGTCCCGCGAAGGACGCCCAGGGACGGGTCGCGGCGCTGCGCGTGCCGGGGGGCGGCGCGCTGCCGCGCTCGGCGATCGATGAGTGCACGGCCTTCGTCGCGCGCTATGGCGCCAAGGGCCTCGCCTACATCAAGGTGAACGAGCGTGCCCGCGGTCGCGAGGGACTGCAGTCCCCGATCATCAAGTTCCTGAGCGATGCGGCGCTCGCCGGCGTCCTCGAGCGCACCAGCGCCGGCGACAACGACGTCATCTTCTTCGGCGCTGACCGCGCCGCGGTCGTGAACGATGCGCTCGGGGCGCTGCGCCTGAAGCTCGGCCAGGACCTCAAGATGGTCGAGAGCGGGTGGCGCCCGCTCTGGGTGTTCGACTTTCCGATGTTCGACTGGGATGCGGAGGCGAAGCGCTGGGTCGCCATGCACCACCCGTTTACCTCGCCGAAGAATCCCGACACCGCGGCGCTGCGTGCCGAGCCCGCGGCGGCGCTCGCCAAGGCCTACGACATGGTGCTGAACGGCTCAGAGATCGGCGGTGGCTCGGTGCGCATTCACCGCCAGGAGATGCAGTCGACGGTCTTCGAGTTGCTCGGCATCGATACGGCAGAGGCGCAGAAGAAGTTCGGCTTCCTGCTCGATGCGCTCAAGTTCGGGGCGCCGCCCCACGGGGGCATCGCTTTCGGGCTCGATCGGCTCGCGATGCTCATGGCGGGCGCCGACAGCATCCGCGAGGTGATCGCCTTCCCCAAGACGCAGACGGCCGCGGACCCGCTTACCGATGCGCCGACCGAGGTGAGCGAAGCGCAACTGCGCGAGCTGCACGTGCGGGTGCGCGTACCCCCGCCTTCGGTCTAGGCGCCGAGGACTTGCCCATCGCGCACGTCGTCTACGTGCATGGCTTGTGGCTCCCGGGGGAGGAGTCGCTGGTCCTCAAGCACCACCTCGCGGAGGAATTCTCCCTCGAGCTTCACTGGTTCCGTTATTTCGGGGCGTCCGAGTCGATGAGCGACATCACCTCGAGGCTCGCGGCCTTCGTGCGCGAGCTCGCGAGCCCGGAGGTGCATCTAGTCGGACACAGCCTCGGGGGACTGGTGCTCTACCGGCTGCTCGAGCGCTTTCCCGAGCAACCCCCGGGCCGCGTGGTGTTTCTCGGGGTGCCGTGCGTGGCGAGCCGCGCCGCGGAGCGTGCCGGAGTCTTTGCTCCGCTGGCGCATCTCCTGGGGCCGACGGTACGAGAGGAGCTGCTCATGCCGCGCGAGCGGCGTTGGACGCATGCGCGCGCGCTCGGCGTCGTGGCCGGTAATCAGCCGCTCGGTCTCGGGCAGTTTCTCGCACACTTCGACGAGGAGAACGACGGCACCGTCGCGGTGAGCGAAACGCGCCTGCCGGGAGCCACGGATCACATCGTGCTGCCGGTGAGCCACTTGGGGATGCTGGTGTCGGCGCGTGTGGCGCACGAGACCGGCGTGTTCCTCACCGAGGGCCGGTTTTCATTGCGTTAGCTTAGCAACCGCCGCAGGCGGTACAGCTCTTCGAGCGCCGCACGCGGCGTGAGCTCGTCCGGGTTGATGGCCGCGAGTGCGGCGCGCAGGTGATCGTCCGCGTGAGCCGCGGCGGTGAACAGCGGCAGCTCGTTCTGGGAGGCGGCGGCGCCGTTACCGGCCGCGCGCTGCCGGTCGCGCTCGGACTCGAGCGCCTCGAGGTAGCGCCGGGCTGCTCCGATCACCGCCAGCGGGACGCCGGCCAGCTGTGCCACCTGCAGGCCGTAGCTGCGATTGGCGGGTCCGTCCTTCACGGCATGCAGGAACACGATCGTCTCGCCGTGCTCGGTCGCATCCAGGTGCACGTTGGCGCAGCCCTCCACCTCGAGCGCGAGCGTCGTGAGCTCGAAGTAATGCGTGGCGAACAGCGTGAAGGCGCGCACGCGCGTCGCGATGTCACGCGCCATCGCCCAGGCGAGCGACAGGCCGTCGAAGGTGCTCGTGCCGCGTCCGATCTCATCGAGGAGAATCAGGCTGCGCGCGCTGGCGTTGTGCAGGATGTTGGCCGCTTCGGTCATCTCCACCATGAAGGTCGAGCGTCCACCGGCGAGGTCGTCGGCGGCGCCGATGCGGGTGAAGATCCGGTCGATCGGTCCCACCACCAGGGCGTCGGCCGGCACGTAGCTGCCGATATGCGCGAGCAGCACGATGAGCGCCGCCTGGCGCATGTAGGTCGACTTCCCGCCCATGTTGGGGCCGGTGATGATGAGCATGCGGCGGCCCGCGTCGAGGCGCAGGTCGTTGGGCACGAAGGGCGCGTCGGCGAAGCGCTCGACCACCGGGTGGCGTCCCGCCTCGATGACGAGGCGCGGCTCGTCCACCAGGGCGGGCGCGCTCCACGCGAGTGTGGCAGCCCGCTCGGCCAGCGCAGTGAGCACATCGACCCCAGCGAGCGCGCCGGCCGTGCCCTGTAGCGGTGACAGCCGGTCGATGAGCCGTGTCAGCACCTCCTCATACAACTCGCGCTCGCGCGCCACCGCCTTCTCGCGCGCGCCGAGCACGCGGTCCTCGAAGCTCTTGAGCTCGGCGGTGATAAAGCGCTCGGCGGAGCGCACCGTCTGGCGGCGGATGTAGTCCTTAGGCACACGGTCCGCGTCGCGGCGTGCGACCTCGATGAAAAACCCCTGCACACGGTTGTAGCCGAGCTTAAGACCCACGAGCCCGGTGCGCTCGCGCTCGCGCCTCTCGAGCTCGAGCAGGAACTCGTCGGTGTGAGTCGCGATGCGGCGCAGCTCGTCGAGCTCGCCATCGTAGCCCGCCGCGATCACGTCGCCGTCACGCACCATCGTGGCGGGCTCCTCGGCGATGGCCGCCGAGAGCAGTGCCAGCTCGTCCACGTGCTCATGAATGCGATCGCGCAGCCTGCACAGGAGTGGGGAGTCGACCGCGGAGAGAGCGGCCCGCAGCGCCGGCAGTACCTTGAGCGAGCTGCGCAGCTGCGTGAGATCGCGCGGCCGCGCCGAGCGCAGCGCGACCCGGGCGAGGATGCGCTCGATGTCGCCCACGCCGGCCAGGAGCTCGCGCAACTCCCCGGAGTGCCGCCCGTCGATCAGAGCAGCGAGCGCCTGGTAGCGCGCGCGCAGCAGTGACTGGTCGGTGAGCGGCCGGTTCAGCCAGCGGCGCAGCTCCCGCGACCCCATCGCCGTGACGCAGCTATCGATCACGGCGAGCAGTGTCGCCTCCTCGTTGCCCGAAAGACTCGCATCGAGCTCGAGGTTGCGCCGGGTGGCGGCATCGAGGAGCAGCGCGTCACCGCGCTCCTCGACCGTGAGAGCCCGCACGTGCGGCAACGCCGAACGCTGGGTGTCGCGCACGTACTGCAGCAGCGCACCGGCGGCGCGGATGGCGAGCGGCAGCTCGTCGGCCCCGAAGCCCTTGAGGTCGAGTGTGCCGAGCTGATCGGTCAGGAGGCGCGAGGCGCTCGAGAGCTCGAAGTCCCAGGGCGGGCGGGTACGCACCACCGCGCCGCCCTTAGGCGTGTCGCCCGCGGCGCCTTCGGCAACCAGCAGCTCCGCGGGCTTCAGGCGCTCGAGCTCGGCGGCGAGCGCGCCGCTCCCCTCACTCTCGAGGACGGTGAAGCGCCCGGCGGCGAGGTCGAGCCAGGCGAGGCCAAAGCGCTCGCCGTCGCGGACCAGGGCCGCGGCCAGGGTCTCGTGGCGTTCCTCGAGCAACGCTGCGTCGGTGACGGTACCGGGGGTGACGATGCGCACCACCTCGCGCTCGAGCGGGCCGCGAGAGGATCCCGGCTCGCCTTTTTGCTCGCAGATCGCGACGCTCTCGCCCTTGCGCACGAGCCGCGCGAGGTAGCTGTCGACCGCATGAAAGGGCACACCCGCCATGGGGATGGGCTGCCCGGCGGAGGAGCCCCGCGCGGTGAGCGTGATGTCGAGGAGCGCAGCGGCGCGGCGCGCGTCGTCGTAGAAAAGCTCGTAGAAGTCGCCCATCCGGTAGAAGAGCAGAATGTCCGGATGCTGGGCCTTGATGCGCAGATACTGCTGCATCATCGGCGTGTGCTGGGACAAGGGTTCTGCGCTCATGAGGGGGCGAAGGCTACCGTAAGTCAGGCGGGTCGACGACCGGGGCGCTTGCGCGTAGCCTCACGAGCCATGATTACCGACGCGGAGCTGTATCAGCTTGCTGCCCGCGCCGGCTCCGTCGTCCATGCTGCCGGCCGGCGCCTGGCCACGGCCGAGTCGTGCACGGCCGGATGGATCGCCAAGGCGCTCACCGACGTGCCCGGAAGCTCCCAGTGGTTCGAGTGCGGCTACGTCACGTATTCCGATGCCGCCAAGATGCGTGACCTGGGCGTCGCGGCGCGCACGCTCGCCGAATTCGGCGCCGTGAGCGAGCAGACCGCGCGTGAGATGGCTGCCGGCGCGCTGCAGGTGCCTAAGGTCAGCGTGGCGGTGGCCGTCACCGGCATCGCCGGTCCGGACGGCGGGACGCCGGAAAAGCCCGTGGGTACGGTGTGGGTGTGCGCAGCCGCGCGCCGGGATGGCGGGACCGAGAGCATCGCCGAGCTCCAGCATTTTCCGGGCGAACGCGCCGCGGTGCGCCGCGCGTCCGTGCAGCACGCGCTCGAGCTGCTGCTGCGGCTCGATCTGCGGGCGCCGGTCGCTTGAGCGGCGCGCCGAGCCGGCGCCTGTTCTTCGCCTTGTGGCCGGACGAAGCGCAACGCGCAGCGCTGGTGCACGCGACGGCCAAGACGGTCCGCCACTGCGGCGGCCGACCCGTGCCCGAGTCCAACCTGCACGTGACGCTCGCGTTCCTCGGCAGCGTGCCCGAGTCCCGTGTCGGAGAACTGAGCGCCATCGCGCGGCGCGTCGCGGCCGATTTTCCACGGGACGCGCTGCCGCTCGTCATCAATCTCGAGGGCTTCGAGCATTGGGTCAAGCCGCAGCTTTTGACCGTGCTCCAGGGTAAAGAGGAGCCGGGCGCGCCGGCATCTGGCCCCGCGGCGCTCGCGCGGGTCCTCGGCAGCGAGGTCGCCGCGGCGGGTTTTAGCCCGGATCTCAAGCCCTTCCGCGTGCATGTGACCGTGGCGCGCAAAGTTACGCGCGCGCCGCACTCGGGCGAAATGCGGAAGGTTGAGTGGCGCTTCGACGCATTCGCCCTGGTCGAGAGCCGCACCCTCGCAGAGGGCCCCGTATACAGTGTCATCGAATCGCACGTACTGGGTGGCGCGGAAAAAGTGCGCACATAGACGCCAAACAGCGGCACGCGCGTGCACCGGGCGGTGGGGCTTTATGGGATAATTCCCTCCCGAAATGTCGCTCATCGTGACACCACTCCCGGGAAATCCGCAGATGGAAGAGAACCGCAAGAAGGCGCTCGCCGCCGCACTGGGTCAGATCGAGAAGCAGTTCGGCAAGGGCTCGGTGATGCGCTTGGGCGACGCCGCGGCAACCTACGACGTCGAGACGGTCTCGACCGGCTCGCTCGGCCTCGATATCGCGCTCGGCATCGGCGGCCTGCCGCGCGGGCGCGTCGTCAAGATCTTCGGACCCGAGGCCTCGGGCAAGACCACGCTCACCCTGCAGGTCATCGCCGAGGTGCAGCGCGCCGGTGGCACCGCCGCCTTCGTCGACGCCGAGCACGCGCTCGATCCCAGCTACGCCGAGAAGCTCGGCGTCAACATCAACGAACTGCTGGTCTCGCAGC
>JASHQW010000107.1 GCA_030038875.1 Gammaproteobacteria bacterium
GGTCGACCAGTTCGGCGCCTATATGGGCTGGGCTAACGCAAACATCATCAGCCCGGGCTCCGCCGATTAGACCCTGTCCCCGGCACATGCCCGTCACTCACGCCACTGCACGCCTCGCCTCCTGCACAATGCTCGCCGGGATGGCGCTTTCCGCAAGTCTTACGCAAGGAGCCTCACTGCCTACGACCGCGAGCCCGTCTTCGGCGCCGGCCGATGTTCGAGCGCAACGCAAGGTTCTGCAGACGGAAGCGGCGTTCATGCTTGATCACGACCGGGCAAAGGCGCAGCGACGGTTCCTCGCGGCAACCCGTACCGCCCCATCGTACGCACCCGCTTGGTTTGATCTCGCAGTGCTTGCCGAAGGCAGGAAGGACTGGCCCGAGGCGCAGCGGTATTTCCAGCAGTATCTCTCGCTTCAGCCCACGGGAGCTGATGCGGAGCGTGCCCGCTCACAGTTGGCCCTGCTCGCCCGTTACACAGATGGGTCCCTCACACCGGCTGTCGCTCGAGGCATGGAATATGAGGCGCGGGTGATGCGTGCGCGCGCTTTTCTGTCACACGGCCTCTTCCGGGAAGCCATTGCCGAGGTCGGACAGGCCCAGGCGATCGACCGCTCACGCTGGGAGGCTTATGCCGTGGCCTCACTGGCGATGTCGAAGCAAGGCAAGCCTGAGGCGGCTGCGAAATTTGCCGGGATCGCCCTCGAACATGCGCCGCCGGACAAGCGCGAACAGATACGCGCCGCGCTCTCACCAGAGAGCGGCGGAGCAGCCCTGCGGCCCAGCAGGGCGGCCGGTCAATGATCAGACTCTATAGAGCTATGCGATGAATCGATGGTCTCGTTTCATATTGATACTGTCTCTCATTTGCGCGACGGCGAGTCTCTCCTGTGTCGAGGTATCGGCCGCTCCCTCGAGCTATGAGGCGTTGGTCCAGCACGGCAACAGCCAGCTACAGGCGGGCAACAACGACGATGCGCTCGCGTCTGCGAAAGCAGCTATCGGCATGAATCCAAGTCGCTGGGAAGGGTATGCGCTCGAGGGCGGCGCGCTGATCAACCTCGGTCGTTGTGGCGAAGCCCAGACCGCATTGTTCAGGGCGATCAAGAGAGCCCCCGATGCAAAGCTGCCAGGACTGCAGACTCTCCTGGGCCAATGTCAGAGCGCCGCCTCTGCGCCGGGTGCTGCCTCTGCGGCGCAGTCCGGAGCGGGTCCAAGCTATGCCGACACCGTTCGCTACATCCAGGAGAAGATCAAGGATGCAGGGTTCATCCGCCCGCCTGGTCAGGAGTCGAGCGACTCCGACAGCTATGAAAAGCTCTCCTATGGCCAGGCGAAATACTCCTTCAGCGTCGACGGTTGTCAAAGCATGACCATCGCTTTTGCAGCGGCGGTTCACGTTGACGAGTACTCAGTTGAAGACCGAGGAGAAGACAGACTCAAAGGTCACGAAGAGAGCAAGCTCGAGTTCAGCTACACCGTCCCGTTCACGTCGGTGTCGGACTATACAAATTATGCAAACTGGACAGGCAAGGAAGACTCGCAGCTTGCCGCAATTTTCTCAACGCACGAGCCGATCCAGAATCTGGCCAACGGAAATTACACCGCAGACGGATACCTCATTGGCGGGGCGATGAACGGCGCACCGCCAGCCGGACCTGTGATCCAGGCCATGCGGGATCAGCTCCGCGAGCACGAGGATTGGCACGATGCGGTATGGGTCGTGTCGAAGGACCTTGGGATCAGCTGGGTCAGCTCCGACCCCGGAAACGGCCAACAATACGAGCACCAGAGCGGTCACATCATCAAGTCGGGAGTTCCCGGTCTGTTGATCCGCTTCTCAGCGCCAGGCACGGGCGCCACCAGTACGCATATCGCCAAAGCTCTGCGCCATCTCGTTGATTACTGTCGGAAGCACCCGGAGCAGCAGGGATCCAAGGACCCCTTTTGAGCATCGCCCGCTGACAACGTAGCGAGGGCCAGGCCACTAATCAGGAATCTTCGGAGTTATGCAATGAATCGAGGGTCTCGTTTCTTATCAATGGCATGTCTCATGTTCCTGGCGGCGGCTCCCCCTTCCGTTGAAGCCTCGGCCGCCGCCCCCGCGAACTATGAGGCGTTGGTCCAGAAAGGCAACAGCAAGCTACAGGCAGGCAGCAACGACGAAGCACTGGCGTCTGCCAAAGCCGCTATCAGCATGAATCCGAGCCGCTGGGAGGGGTATGCGCTCGAGGGTGGTGCCCTGGTCAACCTCGGTCGTTGTAGCGAAGCCCAGGCCGCATTGCTTGAGGCGATCAAGAGAGCCCCTGATGCAAAGCTATCAGGACTGCAGACTCTCCTGCGCCAATGCCAGGGCTCTGCACCGGCGCCCGCCGACAACTCCACGAGTTCGAGACAGCCGAGCCCGACCCCGAGCTACGAGCAGACAGTGGCATACATCAGCGACAAAGTCCGCCAAGCGGGCGAGCCGGGGAAGACCAAGACCCACGTTAGCGCCACGATTGTTGAAGACGGCATGCGATTCGCCATCACCGTTCAATCGTGCGACAACATGACGGTCACGCAAACCAACCACATGCACTATGATGACCCAAACGATCACCAATTCCCGCATTCCGAAGGTCTCGAGACGCACACACGCGTCGTCCCTTTCTCGGCGGTCGGCTGGATCACTGCAAGCAATGGCACCGTTTCTGTCGTGACGAACGCTGGACGGGTCACGGGATCGGAGGTGTACACATTCACCAACCCCGAAGACAACAATAGCGACACGTTCACATCAACCCCCGGGCAGGCCGTGCCCTTGATTGCATTCCACCTGCCCGGTACCGAGAGCATGAGCGAGCATGTGGCGAAGGCGGTCGAGCATCTGGTCGATCTCTGCGTCAATCACGCGGAGCAGGCTCCAAAAGAGGCCTTTTGAGTCCGCGCTACGCACTGCGTATAAGCCCGGCCCCAAAGGGTGTTACTACGCTGATGCCCGGTCCTGGCGCGGATGCTGGCGGCCGGCGCCGGTTAAAGGGCTGAAGCGTACTTTCGCTCGTTCGCTGCCCCTGCGCACGCCCAAGTTACTGAGAGCGGTGTGATTTGGGCATGTGCGTAGTAACACCCACCCCAAACGAAAACCCCGGCGCTCAGGCCGGGGCTTCGCTCGAATGCTTAAGTCCCTGACGGCCGCCGCTCAGGCCTTCTGCGGCTCGGGCAGCACGCTCACGTACATGCGCCGCTCGGCGCCCTTCTTCTGGAATTGCACCTTACCGGTCACCTTCGCGAACAGGGTGTGATCGGTGCCGACGCCGACGTTCGAGCCCGCGCGTACCTGCGTGCCGCGCTGGCGCACGATGATGTTGCCGGCCAGCACCTGCTCGCCGCCGAAGCGTTTCACTCCCAGCCGTTTGGAGTGGGAGTCGCGCCCGTTCTTGGTACTGCCGCCCGCCTTTTTGTGTGCCATGGCTTAACCCGCTCGGATGTCCGTGACCTTCACTTCGGTATAGAGCTGCCGGTGGTTCTTCTGCCGCAGATAGTGCTTGCGGCGCTTGAACTTTATGACCGACACCTTGGCTCCCTTGCCGTGACGCACGACGGTGGCGAGCACCTTGCCGCCCTTCAGCGTGGGCTGGCCCACCTTGACGTCTGCCCCCTCACCCACCAGGAGCACTTCGCCGAACTCGACGGTGGCGCCCGGCTCGGCGTCGAGCTTCTCGACGCGCAGCACGCCGTCTTTCGTCACCCGATACTGCTTGCCGCCCGTGGCGATGACTGCGTACATAGTGGCCAGAGAAGAGGAAGGGCTCAAAGAAAGGCCGCGCATTCTACTGACCGGACCCGTCCCGGTCAAACGACCATTTCCTCAAGTCTGGCGAGGACTTATCGCGGTGGGGCTGAGTCGGCTAGGATGCGCCTGGTGACCCTCGCAGAGATTCGCGCCCTGGTGCAGGCGGACCTCGACTCCGTGGACCAGGTCATTCGCGCGCGCCTCAAGAGCGCCGTGCCGCTCGTCGACCGCGTCGCCGATCACATCATCGCCGGCGGGGGCAAACGGCTGCGCCCGCTTCTCGTGCTTCTCGCCGGGCGTGCCTGCGCCGAGGGCGGCCGAGCGCATATCGAGGCGGCGGCCTTCATCGAGTTCATCCATACGGCGACGCTGCTGCATGATGACGTCGTCGACGGCTCCTCGCTGCGCCGCGGCCGCTACACCGCCAACGAGGTATTCGGCAACCAGGCGAGCGTCCTGGTCGGGGACTTTGTCTACTCGCGCGCCTTCCAGATGATGGCGGCACTCGCCTCGCAGCCAGTGATGGAGATCATGGCCGAAGCCACCAACGTGATCGCCGAAGGCGAAGTGCTGCAGCTGATGAACGCGCACGATCCCGACACCACCGAGCAGCGCTACCTCGAGGTCATCTACCGCAAGACCGCGCGCTTGTTCCAGGCCGGCGCGGAAGTCGCCGCAGTGCTCGCGGACTCATCGCCCGAGCGGCGCGCGGCGCTCGCCGCCTACGGCCGCCACCTCGGCACCGCCTACCAGCTGGTCGACGACGTGCTCGACTACCGCTCGAGCCCGGCCGAGCGCGGCAAGAATCTCGGCGACGATCTCGCGGAGGGCAAGCCCACGCTGCCGCTCATCCATGCGCTGAGAAAGGGCAGCGAGGCGCAGCGCGCCGCGATCCGCGCGGCGATCAAGAACGGCGGCCGCGGCCAGCTCGGGGCTGTCGTCGACGCGATCGAGTCCACCGGCGGGCTCGACTACGCGGCGGGCCTCGCGCGCGGCGAGGCGGACGCGGCACTGCGTACGCTCAGCGCCCTGCCCGACTCCTCTTATAAGAACGGTCTCGCCGCGCTCGCGGATTTCGCGGTCGAGCACACGACCTGAGTCTCACAGCGCCAGGAGGTTGCCGTACCACGGCTGAGCGCCCTGGTAGCGACTTAGGCGCTGCTCGAGTGGACCCGCATCCCAGCCGAGATTCTGCGCCATCGAGAGCGCCCTGCGCTCGCTCGCCACCGCAGCCGCGTATTGCCCCGAGGCAGCCTGCGCGGCAGCGCGGATCTCATACTCGCTCGGGTCTCCGCCAAGATCCTTGCTGACCTTGTCGAGCAGGGTCAATGCGCGCGGGGGGTCGCGCAGTTCCGCCACCGGATTGGCGGCGAGGAGCCCCGCCAGGTAGAGCATGCCGTCGTGATTGCCGCTGGCCGCCGCGCGTTCGAGCCAGGTCTTCGCAATCCTGGAACTGGCGTCATCGGGAGTCCCGCGCAGCGCGTACTGTGCGAGGGTCACCTGGGCATCGGCCTGGTCCGCCTCCGCTGCCTTGCGCAGCCACACCTCTCCTTTGTTCGTCTCACATTGGCAACCCATGCCGTGCATGAGGCTCTCGCCCACCTGGTATTGGGCCGCTCTGGCTCCCGATTGCGCCGCCTTGAGGAACCAGGGCAGCGCGTCCTTCATGCCGTGCCCCAGCTGCGGAAATCCGGCGAGCATCATCCCGAAGAGAAACTCCGCCTGGACGTCGCCGGACTCAGCCTCGCCGCGGGTCTTGGACACGAACGCCTCGAGGCGCGGGTATTGAGCCCCCGGGGCCACGAAGCGGAACATGACGGTGCAGTGCGCCGGTTTGGCATCCGCGGCGCGGGGTGGATAGCGGATATGCAGCACCGCGCGGCGCACGGTGGGCTCGAATGAACCCAGCGGCAGCGAATAGACGATGCGTGGACGGCGCGCCCGCCCGTCCGGCATGACGGTAAACTCGGCCAGCACGTTGCCTGAGATCCCCCGGCTCTGGGCATCCCGCGGGTACTCGATCGACGGATACGCCAGGAATCGGCAGGCCCGATCGTTAGGGGAGTCCTGCTCCATCTTTGGCATCAGCCGCGCGTCCAGCTCGGCACGCCGGTAAGGTGCCGCAATGTCGGCGGCGATCTTCTCCGACCCTGGCGCGAGCAGCGGACGCATCTGATCCGCGAGCTCCTGTCCGCGTGCCTCGCCGCTTTCCGTGGCGAGCATCGCCCAGGCGTAGGCGTTGATAGCGCTCTGGCGCGTGCCCTCCCCGCGGGCGTACATGATTGCCAGGTTCAGCTGCGCCAGCGGTTGGCCGAGCTCGGCGAGCTCGCGGTAGTCGCGGAGGGCCTGTTGGTAGTCGCCCTTCTGGTAGGCGGCCTGCGCGGTGACCAGATCCCCCCGTGCGGCTGCAGAGAGCAGCACGCTGAGCGCCAGCAGCACCGGAGCGAGAGCACGCCGTGCCCCCGCGGTTTCGATACCGAGCATTGCCGAGATCACCTGCAGCCCCTGCGTACCAGAATAGCCCCGCTGCCGCGCCGCCCTCCAGCGCGATTGCCCTGCCAGCCGACCCCCCCTAGACTGCGCCACCCTCCATCTCCCAACCGGTGCAGATATGACCCGTGAAAATATCAAACAATCCGGCAAGCGCTCCTGGAAGGCAACGACGGTCACCGGGGCCGCCATTTTGACCGTGGCGGCTGCGTTACAGGCGCGAGCGGCCGACGTGGCCGTAGCGCCCGAGACTATCGTGCTCAAGGCGGCCCACATTTTCGATGCCACGGGCACCGCGCTCAAGGACGGCGGCGTGGTCGTGGTACAGGGAGAGCGCATCGTATCGGTCGGCGCGGCCAATGTCCCGGCAGGCGCGCGCGTGATCGATCTCGGCAACGCGACGCTCCTGCCCGGCTTCATCGACGCGCACACGCACGTGACGATGCAGTTCGAGAAGAACTATTACCTCATGCGCTACCACGACCTGATGCGCTTCCCCGCCGAGCAGGTGCTCTACGGGGCCCTCTACGCCAAGCGCACGCTCGAGGCCGGATTCACCACCATACGCAACGTCGGCGCCGCGGGCTTCGAGGACATCAGCCTCCGCAACGCGATCAACGCCGGCATCACCGAGGGTCCGCGCATGCTCACAGCCGCCCACGGCATCGGCTCGCCGGGCGGACATTTCGATGAGGCCTCCTACCCGCCCGACCGGGTGCATCCCGAGGGCCCAATCGAGGGGATCTGCAGCGGCCCGGAGGAATGCCGCCAGGCGGTGCGCTACCAGATGAAGTGGGGCGCGGACGTCATCAAGATTGCGGCGAGCGGCGGCGTGCTGTCGGAGTCCGATCCCGTGGACGTGCCGCAGCTCACGCTCGAGGAGATGAAGGCCATCATCTCCGAGGCACATGCCTGGCGGCGCAAAGTCGCCGCGCACTGCCACGGCGACGCCGCGGCGCGCCTCGCCATCGAGGCGGGCGTCGATTCGATCGAGCACGGCAGCTTTCTCACCGAGGACACCCTCAAGCTCATGAAGGCCAAGGGCGTGCTCCTCGTGCCGACGCGCATCACCGTCGAGTGGGTACAGAAGGAGGCCGAGACCTACCCGCCGGTGATCGCCGCGAAGGCACGCGCCGCGGCCGCCGCCCACACCAACATGATGAAGAACGCCCTGCGTATCGGCGTACCGATCGCGCTCGGCACCGATGCGGGCGTCTACCCGCACGGCATGAACGGCCAGGAGTTTGGTCTCTATGTGAACCTCGGGATGACCCCGGCGCAGGCGCTGCTCTCCGGCACGCGCGACGATGCGAAGCTCCTCGGCATCGACGCCGACGTCGGGACGCTCGAGGCCGGCAAGATGGCGGACGTGGTCGCCGTGCCAGGGAACGTGATCAGCAACATCCGCGCAACCGAGCACCCGATCCTGGTGATGCACCTCGGCAGGATCTGGGTGCACAAGAGCGCTGCCGGAGAGGACATCCCGGAGCCGCCGCGCGCGGCCGCGAACGGCGGCGAGCCCCCGGCGAATGCCCCCGCGGCGGCCTTCGGCGAGTTTTTCTGAGGGACAGCGGGTCGCCGCGCGGCGGGGGTCGCGCGGCGGCATTTGAAGGCGCGGGGCCGCTTCAGTAGACTGCGCGCCCCGCTGCCGCCGCCGCCTTCAGCCGTCTTTTCGGGGTGTAGCTCAGCCTGGTAGAGCACTACGTTCGGGACGTAGGAGTCGCAGGTTCAAATCCTGTCACCCCGACCAGTTAAATCAATGACTTAGGGCGTCCCGCGGTCGCGGCGGCGTGGACACCTCCGTACCACCGGGGGCCCGCGATCTACCCCGCGTACGACAGCCACTTACGGTTTTCAGCTGATGGTCACAGAGATGCTCGCGAAGGCCTGCGCGCCGTTACCGTCTACGACTGAGACACCGAGCGCGTAGCTGCCCGCCACCGGCTTCGCCCACCTGAGCGTCACCGTCCCGCCGCTCACTGCGGTGGTCATGCCGGACGGTATCCCTGTGATCGTGACGCGCAAGGTGCTCGAGGTCGCGTCCGTCACCCTGAAGCTCCCCGTGAAGGCGCTCGTGTGAGTGCCGGTGAGCGCAATCACGACGATCTGCGGGCCTGCGGGCTGAACGGTCACCGTCACAGTGGCGCTCGCTGTCTGGCCGGAGTCGGTGTCGGTAACCGTCACGGACACCGGGTACACCCCAGCCACCGGGCTCGTCCAGCTGAGGGTCCCGGCGTTCGAGATCACCATGCCGGCAGGCGCGTTGCCAATTGAATAGCTCAAAGGGTCCGCACTCGTCGCCGTCACCTTGAAGCTCAGTGCCTTGCCAGCAATGGCGCTGACTGACTGGTTAGCGATGACCGGAGGCTTCGGCTCTGCAAGCGTGAGCGTGTAGACTCCCGAGCCCGTGAGCCCGTCCTTGGTATCGGTAGCGTTGACCGTAACCTGATAGGTGCCCGGGAGCGCGGTCGCCCAGCTCACAACACCCGCGCTCGTGACTGCCATGCCCGTGGGCGCAGCCGAGAGGGTGAACGTGTCGGGATAAATGTCGGTCGCGTGCACCGTGAAGGTGAGTGTCTTGTACGCCGTACCCGAAACCGATGCGGCGGCCACCACGGGCGCTGCGGGCTCGACGATCGAGACGGTGATGACGCCACTACCGGCCAAGCCCGTCTTGGTATCGGTCGCCGTGACCGTCACGCAGTAGCTTCCCGCCACGGGCGTCGGCCAGCTGATGGCTCCTGAACTCGCATTGATCGTCATTCCCGCCGGTGCATTCGTGAGGCTGTAGGACAGCGCGTCCGGGCCCTTTGCCGTCACCGAGAAGCTGAGCGCGGTGCCAACCTTCCCGGAAACGCTGGCCGAGGTGACAGTCGGCGCGACGGGCGCCGGCACTCCCGAGAGACTTGTCAGCAGGCTCCCGACGTTCGGCGAACCAAGACCCGAGGGCAGGTCGTAGCCCACTCCTGCGTAACAGGTGGCGCAGCTCCCATCCGAGCCCTGCGTGATGTCAAGGAAGTCGTTCTGGTACGAGCTCGAGCTGCTTGCCAGCTGGTAGAGGGCGGTGTGCACGTCGCCCACCGGAGCTACCTTGTTCTGCGCCCTAATCGCATTGGCAATCGTGAAGATCCCCGCCCACTGCGGTGTCGCGAGACTCGTGCCGCCCACGGCAAGCCACTCCGCCGTGGTTTGGCCCTGCGGAATCTGCGCAACATACTGCCCCGTATTCGGGTCGGCGTTGAAAGAAACGTCAGACACTTCGCGATAGGCCGGATGATTGAGCCCGGACACGGCGATCTGCTGATACGCTGGCGCACTCGTGTAGGCCGAAACACCGCCGCCGGTCCCCGACCAGACCACCTCGCTCCGAGGCGTGCCGCTTGAGTAGGTGAGCGAGAGCCCACCGACCGCCATGACGTGAGTTGAGACCGACGGCCACTCCACTTCCGTGCCGGCATCGCCCGCGGCTGCCAGGTACGTCATGTTGGCCGCTTCGTAACTCGAATCGTAGGTTGCGGTGTAGTTTCCTTCCTGGGCGCCGAAGCTCTGCGACACCACGCCAGGGCCCATAGTGCCGGCGAGCTGCGCGGCAGCCGCAAGGCTCGAAACCGCGGCATCGGGCACCTCGATCAGGATGATGCGGGCGCAAGGGGCCGTCGCGTGGGTCCACTGCA
Source organism: Gammaproteobacteria bacterium (assembly GCA_030038875.1). Lineage (GTDB taxonomy): Bacteria > Pseudomonadota > Gammaproteobacteria > Steroidobacterales > Steroidobacteraceae > 13-2-20CM-66-19. The sequence goes on from JASHQW010000107.1 coordinate 9,939, forward strand.
CATCGAGCGCGATCTCCGTGGCCCAGCCGGAGTCGTAACCCGGCTCAGTGGAGGTCATCTCTCCCGTGTCGGTTGCGTACACCACCGAGAATGTGCACCCGGCGCTTGCTGACGCTGCCGGGAGCGGAAGCGTCGCGGCCGGCGAAATGGAAACCGTCGTGCAGGTCGGAAGGCCGAACTGACTGTTGAAAGTGGCGAGCTCCGCCGCCGCGTTCGGATCATCGTTTGCATCGATGATGTAGATCGTCTGACCGGCGCCCAGCTGCGCCATCTGCGCCGAGGTCGGCGTGGTGCCGCCTGCGGGGAGCGGCGGCAGGCTGTACGCCGCGCGAATTTGCGCCGGCGTGTACACGGTGACAGTACCCCCGGCGGTTGACGGGGTAGTTCCCTTCGCCTCGGCGGTC
>JASHQW010000017.1 GCA_030038875.1 Gammaproteobacteria bacterium
GCAGTCCCCGGGGCTGAAGGTGATCGGGCGCACCTCAGCGTTCCAGTTCCGGAATTCCAAGGAGGACAGCCGCAGCATCGGCGCGAAGCTCGGGGTCGCGCACCTCTTGGAGGGGAGTGTGCGGCGCTCGGGGGAGATGGTGCGGGTGAGCGCCGAGCTCATCGACACCGCTGACGGGAGCACCCAGTGGTCGGAGCACTACGACCGCCCCTACCAGGATCTCTTTGCGCTGCAGGACGAGATCACCCGTGCGGTGGCGGGGGCGCTGCGGGCGAAGCTGCTGCCAGGTGAGCAGGCGGCGGCGCAGAGCGAGCGGCCCCCAGGCGGAAGCCTCGAAGCCTACAACGCCGTGTTGCAGGCCCGCTTCTATTATTTCCGCGACACGTATGACGATGATCGCAAGGCGATCGAGTCCTACACGCAGGCGACGCAGCTCGATCCGCGCTATGCGCTCGCTTGGAGCGGGCTCGCGTGGGCCTGGGCCGACCTCGGTATGGGGTGGCTCGAGGGCGCGCGGGCGCAGGAGGCGTACGCGAAGGCGCGCGCGGCGGCCGACCGCGCGCTCGCTCTCTCGCCGAACCTCGCGGCCGCGCGCGTTGCCCGGGCTCATCTGCTTCAGAATGCCGACTTCGACTGGCACGGAGCGGACGCGGAATATCGCCGTGCGCTGGCGCTCGCGCCGAATGACGGCGAGGCGAAGTTCTATTTCGGCAACCAGCTCGCGACTTTCGGTAAGGTAGAGCCGGCGATCGAGCTCACGCGGCAGGCGCTTGCGACCGAACCGCTGCGGACTAACTGGTACAACTGGCTCGCCACTTATCTCTCGGGACTCCACCGCCTCGATGAGGCCGAGGGGGCGATCCGCAAGGCCATCGAGCTGCAGCCCGCAGCGGTGGCCTATCACCAGAGGCTCGCGATCATCGAGATCCAGCGTGGCAACGCGCAGGCGGCGCTCGCCGCCGCGCAGCAGGAGCCTCCCGGAGGAGGGTGGGAGGACATCGCGCTCGCCCTCGCACGGCAGATCGGCACCGACCGGAGCGCGGCCGATGCGGCGCTCAGGACGCTGATCGACAAGGATGCGAGCGTGGCGGCCTACCAGATCGCCGAGGTCTACGCGCTGCGCAATGACGCGAACAAGACCTTCGAATGGCTCGATCGGGCCTGGAGCGGTCGCGATGCGGGCATCACGTACCTCCTCTTCGACCCCTTCATCCTGCGCTACAAGGACGATCCGCGCTTTGCTGCCTTCTGCCGCAAGGTCGGCCTGCCCGTGCCCGGGGAGACTGCGGCACGCAAGCCGCGGTGAAGCGTCCTGACGGATCCACGGGGGCTTGCGCTGCCTGGGCCACCACTGGTGACCCGGAAGCCTGAACACGCTTAAGGCACTGACAATGCTGAATTTTCCAGGTGGGGCGAGGTGTACCGGAGCCTGCTGCCCGTGCGCCCGTCACCCCTAAGGCCGTAAAATTTGCGCACTCAATGCCCCGCCGCTATTTCATCAAGACCTTCGGCTGCCAGATGAACGAGTACGACTCCGCCCGCATGGCGGACGTCCTCAGCGCTGGCGCCGGCCTCACCGCGACCGCGGACCCGCAGGAGGCGGACGTGCTCCTCATGAATACCTGCTCGGTGCGCGAGAAGGCGCAGGAGAAAGTGTTCTCGCTCCTCGGTGAGTGGCGGCGCCTGAAGCGCCGCCGCCCCGAGGTCATCATCGGCGTGGGCGGCTGTGTCGCGAGCCAGGAGGGCGAGGCCCTCACCGAGCGCGCGCCGTTCGTCGATCTCGTGTTCGGGCCGCAGACGCTGCATCGCCTGCCGCAGATGATCGCGGAGCTGAAACGCACCGGGCGTGCGCAGGTCGACGTCAGCTTCCCGGAGATCGAGAAATTCGATTCGCTGCCGAAGCCGCGTGCCGAAGGCGCACGCGCTTTCGTGTCGATCATGGAAGGCTGCAGCAAGTACTGCAGCTTCTGTATCGTGCCGTACACGCGCGGCGAGGAGATGAGCCGCGGCTTCGACTCGGTGCTCGAGGAAGTGCGCGCGCTCGCCGCCCAGGGAGTCGCCGAGGTGACGCTCCTCGGACAGAACGTCAACGCCTACTCGGGTCCCATGGCCGACGGCGCGCGCGTCGATCTCGCCACCCTCATCCATCACGTCGCGCGCGTGCCCGGCATCGAGCGCATCCGCTTCACCACCTCGCACCCGCTCGAGTTCAACGACAGCCTGATCGAGGCGTTCGCGAGCGTGCCAAAGCTCGCCAATCACCTGCACCTGGCGGTGCAGTCGGGCTCCGACCGGGTGCTCGCGCTCATGAAGCGCGGCTACACGAGCCTCGAGTTCAAGGACAAGGTGCGCCGCCTGCGCGTCGTGCGCCCCGACCTCTCGCTCTCCTCGGATTTCATCGTGGGCTTTCCGGGGGAGAGTGAGCGCGACTTCGAGGCGACGCTCGCGCTGGTGCGCGAGGTGGGCTTCGACCAGTCCTTCAGCTTCCTCTACAGCCGCCGCCCCGGGACGCCCGCGGCATCGCTCCCCGACGAGGTGAGCCACGAGGTGAAGCTCGAGCGCCTCACGCGGCTGCAGGCGCAGCTCGAGAGTCAGGCGCGCGCCATCAGCGAGGCGATGGTGGGTACGCGGCAGCGCGTGCTCATCGAGCGGCCGGCGAAGCGCAGCGTGCGCGAGCTCGCCGGACGCACCGCCAACAACCGCTGGGTGAATTTCGCGGGTCCCCCTTCCCTCATCAACCGCTTCGCCGACGTCGAGGTGACGGCGGCGCTGGCGCACAGCCTGCGCGGCCGGCTCAGCCACGCGGCGCCGCTCGCGGCCTGCGGCTGAATGGCCGTGGCTGCCTCATCGCCGCACGAGCAACGGGAATTCGATCTCGGCGGCGGCGACAACACCCGTCTCGCGAACCTCTGCGGTCCGCTGGATGAGAACTTGAGGCTCCTCGAGCAGCGGCTCGAGGTACGCATCCGCCGCCGCGGCGACACCTTTCGCGTGAGCGGCGCGCTCGCGGCGAACGCCGAGGAGACGCTGCGCGAGCTCTTCGAGCTCACGCGCACGGAGGAGGTGACTCCCGAGCGCGTGCATCTGGCGCTGCGCGACCGGGAGGCGGGCGCGCCGCCCGCCGATGCCGACCCGCGCGAGCAGGGAGTGCACGTGCCGCGCGGCGGCATCCGCGCGCGCGGCAAGCACCAGCGCGACTACCTCGCGCACATCCGCGGCGGCGATCTCACCTTCGGCATCGGGCCCGCCGGCACCGGCAAGACCTATCTCGCGGTCGCGTGCGCGGTCGAGGCGCTGCAGGTCGACCGGGTGCGCCGCATCGTGCTGGTGCGGCCGGCGGTCGAGGCGGGCGAGCGGCTCGGGTTCCTCCCCGGCGATCTCACGCAGAAGGTCGACCCGTACCTGCGTCCCATGTACGACGCACTCTACGAGATGATGGGCTTCGACCGCGTCGCGCGCTTCATCGAGCGCAACGTCATCGAGGTGGCCCCGCTCGCCTTTATGCGCGGCCGCTCGCTCAACGATTCCTTCATCATTCTCGATGAGGCACAGAACACCACCATCGAGCAGATGAAGATGTTCCTCACCCGCATCGGCTTCGGCTCGCGCGCGGTGGTGACGGGCGATGTCACGCAGACCGACCTCCCGGCGGGCAAGCAGTCGGGCCTGTCGCAGGTGGTCGAGGTGCTGCGCAACGTGCCGGGCGTCGCCTTCACCTTCTTCGACGCGCAGGACGTGGTGCGCCATCCGCTCGTGCAGCGCATCGTGCAGGCCTACGAGGCCCACGGCGGCTCATCGTGAGCGCGCGTCCCCTCCGCCTCGCGCTGCAGCGGCGGGTGCGGGCCTGGTCGCCGCGCCGCGCGGACCTTAGCCGCTGG
>JASHQW010000108.1 GCA_030038875.1 Gammaproteobacteria bacterium
TGCAGCGCCGGCCGCCAGCGCGCCGGCCGCGGAAACCGCTCCGGCACCGGACATGACGGCCACCGAGGCCGCAATCGCGGCCGCCGGCACGCCGGCTCCCGCGCCTGCCGCTGCTGCCCCGGCCGCACCGGCCGTCCCGGCGAGCGCGGTCAATCCGAGCGCACCGAAGAGCTACGTGGTCAAGAAGGGCGACACGCTCTGGGGCATCGCCTCGATGTTCCTCAAAGACCCGTGGCTGTGGCCCGAGGTGTGGATCATCAATCCGAAGATTCCCAACCCGCACCTCATCTATCCGGGTGACACGCTGGCACTCGCCTACGGCGCGAGCGGCAGTCCGCAGATCACGGTCGCGCAGATGGGCGCCGAGCGGCTCGAGGCCGTACGGCTCGACCCGCGGCTGCGCAGCACGGCGATCAATACCGCGATCCCGACCATCCCCTACGCCGCCATCCAGGGATTCCTCTCGCACCCGAGCGTGCTCGACCGTGAGCAGATCAAGACGGCTCCCTACGTGCTCGCCTTCCGCGACATGCACCAGGTGGGCGGCTCCGGCGTCGAGGTGTACGTACAGAACCTCAACGCCGAGCAGAATGCGCGCTATGCCGTCATGCATATCGGCGATGAGCTACGTGATCCCGACGACAATGCGTTGATCGGCTACGAGGGCGTGTACACCGCGACCGCGCTCATCGAGCGTCCCGGCAAACCCGCCAAGGCGCTGCTGATCGATTCGGCGTTGGAGACCGAGGCCGGCGATCGCCTGGTCACGGCCGGTGAAGAGGCGACGCCCGTCAACTTCACGCTGCGCGCGCCCTCGAGCGACATCCATGGGCGCATCATCGCCGTCGTCAACGGCACCGATCTCGCGGGGCAGTTCGAGGTGGTCGCCATCAACCGCGGCAAGAAGCACGGACTCGAGGTCGGCAACATACTCGCCATCGACGCGGCGGGCGACGCGGTGCCCGATCTGTACCGCGGCGGAGCCTCGCGCGGCGACGCGATCCCCGGCTTCTCCTCGTTCGCGCCCGCCGTCTCGCTCCCCAACGAGCGCAGCGGCACGCTGCTGGTATTCAAGGTGTTCGACCGCATGAGCTACGGGCTCATCGTCGGCGCCTCGGACACCATTCACCGCCTGGACATAGTGCACAACCCCTAAGCGCCGCGCTCTGCGGGCGCATATCTGCACGCTTCCTCGCTTTAAGCACCGCTCCGCCCCTTAAGCGGCGCGGTGCCCTTGCCTTATGCTCGCCGCATGAGCGATGCGCGTGCGCGAGCGCTGCTGGCGCGAGCCCCGGGACTGACGGCAGAGGCGCTTGAGGCGTTGAGCGCCGCCGTCGGCGGCGATCTCGCGCGAGCGGCTCACGGGCGCAGCCGCGCGCGCGTCGCGCTGCCTCCCGCCGCACACGCCTACCTCAGCGCACCCGACGAGCGCGCGCTCGCCGCCGATCTCGAGTGGCTCGCCGCGAGCGGCACGGTGATCGTGCTGTCTACCGACCCGGACTACCCGCCGTTGCTTAAGCAGACCGCGGGCGCGCCCGCCGCGCTCTACGTGCAGGGCCGCTTAGCTCTGCTCGCCTCGCGGCAGCTCGCGATGGTCGGCTCGCGCAGCCCCACCCCCGCCGGCCGCTCGACGGCGCGCGAGTTTGCCGCGTGGTTCGCGCGCGCGGGGATCACGGTGACGAGCGGGCTCGCCACCGGTATCGACGCCGCGAGCCACGAGGGCGCGCTCAAGGCCGGTGGCGCGACCGTCGCCGTGTTCGGCACCGGCCTCGATCGGGTGTATCCGTCCGCCAACCGCGCGCTCGCCGAGCGCATCCGCGCCCACGGCGTGCTGGTGTCGGAGTTTCCGCCGGGCACCGCGCCGCTCAAGGAGAATTTTCCGCGGCGCAACCGCATCATCGCGGGACTCGCCCTCGGCACGCTGGTGGTGGAGGCGACCCGCCGGAGCGGCTCGCTCATCACCGCACGCCTCGCCCTCGAGGCAGGCCGCGAGGTGTTTGCGATCCCGGGCTCGATCCACAGCCCGCTCTCGGGCGGCTGTCACCAACTCATCAAAGCCGGGGCCAAGCTCGTCGAGGAGGCCAAGGACGTGACGGAAGAGCTGGGATTTTCAGTGCCGAAAGAACGACTTACAGGGCGCCAAGCCGAGGCGCGGGAGCTGCGCGAATTGGACAAGGAGTATGAAATGCTGTTAGATGCGCTCGGCTTCGAGCCCGCGACCATCGACAGCCTGGTGGCGCGCACCGAGCTGCCGAGCGAGTCAATAGCCTCGATGCTGTTGATACTCGAGCTCGAAGGGCGTGTGGCGGCTCTTCCGGGCGGCCGGTATGGCCGCATACCTTAAAGATGACTGGCAGTATTCTCGACATCCTGATCTACGTCTTCGACCGGTACATGCTCGCCGATGCGCCGGAGGTGCCGCAGCGCGAGCATCTGGCGCGCGACCTCGAGCGCGCCGGCTTTACGCCGGCGAAGGTGGAGCGCGCGCTCGACTGGCTCACCGACCTCGCCTTCGAGCACGACCGCCCACCGCTGCCGGCCGCGGGGCCGGGCGCGCCGCCGGCGGGTGTGCGCGTCTTCTCCGACAGCGAGCTCAGCCGCCTCTCGACCGAATGCCGCGGCTTCCTGCTCACGCTCGAGCGGCTCGGCGTCTTGACGCCGCAGCAGCGCGAGATCGTCATCGACCGCATGCTGGCGCTCGATGCCGACGAGCCCGACACCGAGCAGCTGAAGTGGGTGGTGCTGATGGTGCTCTCGAGCCAGCCGGGACAGGAGCTCGCCTTCGAGCGGCTCGACGGGCTGGTGTCCGACAATCGCCCGGTGGCACCGCATTGATCGGCCGCGCGCGCGGGCGGCTTCTTTGGCTCTGGTCCGCGGCTCGTCCGCGGTTTTTCGTCTCAGGCTGAGGCGTTTTTCTCCCAAATGGCAGACAACCTGGTCATCGTCGAGTCGCCCGCCAAGGCCAAGACCATCAAGAAGTATCTCGGCCGCGAGTTCGACGTGCTCGCCTCCTACGGCCACGTGCGCGATCTGGTGCCCAAGGAGGGCGCGGTCGATCCCGACAACGGCTACGCGATGAAATACCAGGTGCTGGAGAAGAACCTGCGGCACGTGGACGCCATCGCGCGCAGCTTGAAGAAGTCGCGCGCGCTCTACCTCGCCACCGATCCGGACCGCGAGGGCGAGGCGATCGCCTGGCACCTCAAGGAGATCCTGCGCGAGCGCGGCGATCTGAACGGCAAGGACGTGCGGCGCGTGGTGTTCTACGAGATCACACGCAACGCCATCCGCGCCGCGGTCGGGCAGCCGCGCGATCTGTCGCTCGAGCTGGTCAACGCACAGCAGGCGCGCCGCGCGCTCGACTACCTGGTGGGCTTCAACCTCTCGCCGCTGTTGTGGAAGAAAGTGCGGCGCGGACTCTCGGCCGGCCGGGTGCAGAGCCCGGCGCTGCGCATGATCTGCGAGCGCGAGGCGGAGATCGAGGCCTTCAGGAGCCAGGAGTACTGGACCATCGACGGCGAGGGCACGCACGCCAGCCAGGGGTTCCCGCTGAAGCTCCTCGAGTATCGGGGCGGCAAGGTCGAGCAGTTCACCTTCACCAACGAGACCGAGGCGCGCGCGGCCGAGCGCGCCATCGGCGCCGCCGCGCGCGGCACGGGCGCCGAAGCCCTGCTCACCGTGCTCGCCATCGACCGCAAGCAGCGCCGCCGCAACCCGGCGCCGCCCTTCACCACCTCGACGCTACAGCAGGAAGCGGCGCGCAAGCTCGGCTTCAACGCGCGGCGCACCATGCGCCTCGCGCAGCAGCTCTACGAGGGACTCGACATCGGCGAGGGCAGCGTCGGCCTCATCACCTACATGCGCACCGACTCGGTCTCGCTGGCCGCCGAG
>JASHQW010000109.1 GCA_030038875.1 Gammaproteobacteria bacterium
GGCAGATCACGCTGCAGCTGACCGTACCGCTGTTCTCGGGAGGCTACACCCAGTCGAAGGTGCGGCAGGCCGAGTACCTGTGGATCGCCGCCAAGGAGGGGGTGGTGCAGAGCTCGCGCGCCACCGAGCGCCAGGCGCGCGATGCGTACCTCGGCGTCATCAGCGGCATCGCGCGCGTGCAGGCGCTGCGCCAGGCGCTCGCCTCCAACGAGACGGCGCTCACGGCCACCGAGGCGGGCTACGAGGTCGGCACGCGTACCTCGGTCGATCTCCTCAACGCACGCCGCAACCTGGTGCAGGCGCAGACCAACTACGCCGTGGCGCGCTACGACTACATCGTGAGTGTGCTCACGCTGCGCCTCGCGGCCGGCACTCTCGACCGGCCCGAGCTCACATCGGTCAACAGCTGGCTCACCACCACGGCCCCGACCTCGCCGGCCGTGCCGACTCCGGAGACGCTGGCACCCTCCATCCCACCGCCCCAGGAAATGCCGCAGTCGCCGCCGAAGCGCTAGTTGGACTGGCAGCCGAGCACTCCGTGGCAAGGTCGCCGCACGGGTTTTTGCCGGCTGCGCATCAAGGCCCGACACCTGCGGGCGGCTCCAGCAACGGCTCGATCAGCGCCAGCAGTTTCTCGAGCGCGCCGCGGCTCGCTTCCACCGAGGCGCGGCCCTGCGCTCCGATACGCGCGCGCGCTGCCGCGTCCGCGAGCAGCGCGCTCACGCGCGCGCCGAGCTCCTGCGGACTGTGCACGATCTCGGCGGCGCCGCGCGCGATGAGGAGCTGCGCCACTTCGGCGCCGTTGAAATTGTAAGGACCGGTGAGAATCGGCACCCCGAGCGCGGCGGGCTCGAGCAGGTTGTGGCCGCCGACCGGCACGAGGCTGCCGCCAACGAAGGCGACGTCCGCCGCCGCGTAGAACTCGAGCAGCTCGCCGAGCGAATCGAGCAGCAGCACCTCGGCGGCCGCGGCGGCGCGCACGTCGCCGTCGGAGCGGCGCGCAAAGCTCACGCCCGCCTGGACGAGCTGCTGCGCCACCGGTGTGAAGCGCGGCGGGTGCCGGGGCGCGATGACCAGCAGGGCGTCGGCGTGCGTGTTGCGCACCCCCCGCTGCGCTTCGAGCACGGCGGCCTCCTCGCCCTCGTGGGTGCTGCCCGCAACCCATAGCGCGCGCCGGGGCGCGTACTGCGACCGCAGCCGCCGGCCGCGCTCGGCGAGACCCTCGGGCAACTCGAAGTCGAACTTGAGATTTCCGGTCACGTGGGTATTGTCGGCGCCGAGCGCGCGGAAGCGCGCGGCGTCGGCCTCGCCCTGGGCCGCGACGATCGCTGCCTGCGAGAGCGCATCGCGAAACAGCGCGCCGAGACGCCGGTAGCGGCCGAGCGAGCGCTCCGAGATACGCGCGCTCGCCAGCACCAGCGGCACGCGCCGCCGCCCGCACTCGCGGTAGAGATTCGGCCAGAGCTCGGTCTCGAAGATGACCGCGAGCTGCGGATCGACGCGTCTGAGGAAGCGCCGCACCGCGCCCGGCAGGTCGTAGGGCACGTAGCGCACCTCGGCGATGTTGCCGATGAGCGCGCGCGCGCGCGCCGCGCCGGTGGGCGTGAAGGTCGTCACCGTGAGCGCAAGGTCCGGATGGCGCCGGTAGAGCGCGGTGACGAGGGGCGCGCACGCCTGCACCTCTCCGACCGACACGGCGTGCACCCAGACGCCGCGCGCTGCGCGTCGCGCCCCGAAGCCGAAGCGCTCGCGGAAGTTGCGCCAGTAGCTGCGATCACGCACGCCGCGCGCAAGCAGCACGACGGAGATGATCGGGGCGGTGAGATAGACGGCGAGGAGATAGAGGATACGCAACAGCTACGCTTTCAGCCGGCCGGCTGCAACTCGGGAGCGGGGCTGCCCGAGGACTGACGGTAGCCGTCGAGCAGCCCGTGCCAGTCGGCCTCCCCGAAGCGCTCGGGCGGCAATCCCCAGGTGAGCTTCTCGAGCGAGCGGCGCAGCCGCACCAGATTCCCGTCACGCCACAGGCCCGCGCTGCGCAGCTGACAGCGGTCGAAATCGATGAGATAGACCTGTTCGTCGCTCAGCAGGACGTTGTGCGCGTTGAGGTCGGCGTGGCAGACCCCCAGGTCGTGGAAGCGGCGGATGCAGCGTCCGATGGAAATCCAGGTGAGGATCGAGAGCGCGCCGGTGCGCAGGCACTCGGCGAGCGAGCCGACCGCGGCGAGCCGCTCGGTGATGAGGTCCCCGGTGTATGTGACGCCGGCGGCGCGCTGGTAGCGCGCGGCGATCGGCGCCGGCACCGGCAGTCCCGCGCGATGCAGGCTGTAGGTGATCTGCCACTCGGCGAACGGCCGCGTGTTGTCCTCGCCCCAGTAGGGATAATGGTCGGTGGAGAGGCGCGCCGCCAGCCCGCCGCGGCGGTAGTGACGCAGCACGTAACGCTTGCCGTCGGCGCTGAGAAAGTAGGCCGCGCCCCGCCCGCTCGCGGCGCCTTCGAGCGCCCCGAGCGACTGCCAGTACCTCGGTGTAAACCACTCGACGCTCAAATTGCTCACGCGGGAAGCGTCATATAGCATGGCGCCGCGCGCGAGGGCGCCGCGCTTCACCTCCGGACCGAGCGCCCAGCGCCCACTCAAAGATCTGACTCCATCATGCTGCCTCTCGCCGAACCGCCGCGCAGTCTCTGCATCCTCAGGCTGTCGTCGCTCGGTGATACCTGCCACGTCGTGCCGATCGTGCGCACCCTGCAGCAGGCGTGGCCGGCGACGCAGCTGACCTGGATCATCGGGAGCGCCGAAGCGCGGCTGATGACCCTCATCGAGGGCGTCGAGTTTATCACCGTGAATAAGGGCGCAGGACTTGCCGGGCAGCGTGCGCTGCACGCGCAGCTGCGCGGCCGCCGCTTCGACGTGCTGCTGCACATGCAACTGTCGCTGCGCGCGAGCCTCGCGTCGCTGGCGGTGGCGGCGGACGTGAGGCTCGGTTTCGATCGCCGGCGCGCCGGCGAGTTGCAATGGCTGTTCACCAATGCGCGTATCGCCGCACGCTCGCGCGAGCACGTGCTCGACAGCCTGTTCGGCTTCCCGGCCGCGCTCGGTATCCGCGAGCGGCTGCTGCGCTGGGACGTGCCGCTGCCGGCGGCGGCGCGCGCCTACGCCGAGCGGCTGATACCCGATGCGCAGCCGACCCTCGTCATCAGTCCCTGCTCGCGCCATGCACGGCGCAACTGGGCGAGCGAGCGCTACGCGGCGCTCGCCCGGCACGCCGCCACGGTGCATCGCATGCGCGTGATACTCGCCGGTGGACCGAGCGACCTGGAACGGCGCGCCGGGGCGGCGATCGCGCAAGGCGCCGGCGCCGCGGTGCTCAATCAGATCGGGCAGGACACTCTGCCCGAGATGCTGGCGCTGCTCGCGCGCGCCACCGTGCTGGTGAGTCCCGACTCAGGTCCCGTGCACATGGCGACCATGGTCGGCACTCCGGTCATCGGGCTGTACGCCGCGACCAACCCCGCACGCAGCGGCCCGTACCTCTCAGGGCGCTGGTGCGTGGACGCCTACGCGCGCGCCGCGCGCGCCTTCCGCGGCTGCGAGCCGCAGGAGCTCCCCTGGGGCCACAAGATAGAGGAGCCCGGCGTCATGGACCTCATCCAGCTCGACGAGGTCACCGCCCGGATCGATGAGTTGCTAGGATCACGCACATGAACGACATCCTCGTGCCCGTCTCCCCGGGCGAGCTGCTCGACAAGATCACCATCCTGCGGATCAAGGCGGCGCGCATCCTCGATGCCGCCAAGCTCGCCAACGTGAGAACCGAGCTGGCGCTCCTCGAGTCGACCTGGCGTGATTCGGGCTGCGCCGACCGGGGCCTCACCCAGGAGGAGCGCGCGCTCGAGCGCGTCAACGAGCAGCTGTGGGACATCGAGGATCGGATCCGCGACAAGGAGGCCAGGCAGACCTTCGACCGGGACTTCATCGAGCTCGCGCGCGCCGTGTACGTGGCGAACGATGAGCGTGCCGCGATCAAGAAGCGCATCAACACCCAGCTCGGCTCGCGCATCGTCGAGGAGAAGTCCTACAAGCAGTATCGCTGACCGAGCGATACAATTCTCGCCATGTCTTCCTTGGACGCCCTGGGATTTCGCTGGGACCGGAACTCCGTACCCCGGGAGCTCCCGCGCAGCTCGCTCGAGCGCGTGGTGTTTCGTTTCTCCCGCATGCTGCCGGAATACGTCTGGGACGCCGGTGTCCTCGAGGGCAATCCCTTCACGTTCCCCGAAGTGAAAACCCTTCTGGAGGGCGTGACGGTGGGCGGCAGAAAGCTCTCGGATCAGGAGCAGATTCTCAATCTCGCCGAGAGCTCGAAATACCTCGTCGATCTCCTCAAGCACCAGCAGTTCAAGCTGGACAAGCCGACATTTTGCGCACTACAGGCCCGGGTGGCGCGCAACGAGGCTCTGGAATGGGGTCATTTCCGCGGTGAAGGCTCCGAGACCCGATATGCACCCGACGTAGCGCTGGGCGAGCGCGGCCGGCCCACCCCCCTCGCCACCGAGCCAGGCGCCATGCGGCTCAACGAGGTATTCGCGAACGGAGTGCGCGCATTGGAACAGGAGGTCGCGAATCCGTTCGAGCGGGCAACGGCGTTCTTTCTGTTCGGGTCACTGCAACAGTTCTTCTTCGATGGCAACAAACGCACCTCGCGTTTCATGATGAACGGTATCTTGATGACACAAGGCATCGATGCCGTCAGCATTCCCGCGGCCCGGGCTGCGGAGTTCAACTCGCGCATGGTGGATTTCTACGCTAGTCGGGATGCCACAGCGATGATGGCGTTTGTATTGGACTGCCACCCGGAAGTCGCTACGATCCGGGAGCTGAATCCCGGGCTTTCTGCGGTGAGCGAATCGCCCGGCATCAACTACTTCAGGCTCGAGGATTCCATGCCGCCCGGCGGGCAGCCTGCAGCCGCAGCTTCGCCCGAGGACACGCAACGCGAGGCCCGGGAGAACTGGCGGAGGAACTACTACGACAAGAGGGCGGCAGAGCCTGAACCCGACCCGCGTACCCGCAAGAAACGCCTCGAGAATGAACTGGCTCCGCCGGGGAAAGACTTCGGTCCTGAGGAATAACAACGCCGCAGCAGACCGGTCCGCGGTCGCTTCCAGGAGTCGTCGACGTGCACAAGAAAACAGTATTGGTGGCTGTCGCATTCAGTCTGTCGCTGTTGATGCTCGTGTCGCGCGCCGGCCTCGCCCAGCACCAGCCGCCGGGTGCCTACGCCGACCTCTCCTGGCGCATGATCGGACCGCTGCGCGGCGGGCGCACCCGTGCGGTCGCCGGCGTGCCGTCCCAGCCGAATGTCTTCTACGTGGGCGCCGTCAACGGCGGCGTATGGAAGACGCGCGACGCGGGCCGCACCTGGCAGCCGATCTTCGACGAGCAATCGACGCAGTCGATCGGCGCAATCGCGGTCGCGCCCTCCGACCCCAACATCGTCTACGTGGCGAGCGGTGAGGGGCTGCGCCGGCCGGACCTCTCGCTCGGCGATGGGCTCTACCGCTCCGCGGACGCGGGCCGCACCTGGACGCACGTCGGCCTCAGCGACGGCCAGCAGATCCCCGAGCTCGCCGTCGACCCGCGCGATCCGAACCGCCTGTTTGCCGCAGTTCTCGGCCACCCCTACGGCCCGAACGAGGAGCGCGGTATCTATCGCTCGCGCGATGGCGGAGCGAGCTGGGAGCGGGTCCTCTACAAGGATGCCGACACCGGCGGCTCGGCGGTCGCGCTCGATCCCGCGCATCCCGACGTGGTGTACGCGGCGCTGTGGCAGTCGCGTCTCGGGCCGTGGGAGGACAAGAACGAGTTCGAGGGCACCAACGGCGGACTCTTCAAATCGAGCGACGGCGGCACGACCTGGAAGCGCCTGAGCGCGGGGCTGCCGGACAATCTCACCCAGATCAACTTCGCGCTTGCGGCGAGCGCGCCGCTGCGCATCTACGCCGTGGCGGCGACCACGGAGCCGGGCGATTACTCCTCGGCGGCGGGCCTCGGCGTATTTCGCTCCGACGACGCCGGCGAGCACTGGACGCGGATCACGACCGATCCGCGGGCGTCGCTGCGCATCGGCGGCGGCGATCTGACGGTGCTGCGCGTCGATCCGATCAACGCCGACGTCCTCTACAGCATGGGGCTCGTCACCATGAAGTCGGTCGACGGCGGCAAGACCTGGGTGCCGCTGCGCGGCGCCCCGGGCGGAGACGACTACCAGAACATGTGGGTCAGCCCCACGGATTCCCGCATTCTCGCACTGGTCAGCGACCAGGGCGCGGTCATCACCGTGAACGGCGGCGAGAGCTGGAGCAGCTGGCTCAACCAGCCGACCGCGCAGCTCTATCACGTGAGCGCCACGCCGACCTTTCCCTACCGGGTGTGCTCCGGACAGCAGGAGAGCGGCTCGGTGTGCATCGCCACCCGCGGCAACGACGGCTCGATCACCGACCGCGACTGGCACCCGGTGGGCGTGATCGAGTACGGCTACGTCGCGCCCGATCCGCTCGACCCCGACATCGTCTACGGCGGCGGCCGCACCGAGGTATCAAAGTTCCACGTGTCGACCGGACAGGTGCAGAACGTCACGCCGGCCGCGGTGCGCGGGCCCGACGTGCGGGCCGACCGCACTGAGCCGCTCATGTTCTCGCCGCTCGACGCGCATGTTCTTTACTACGCCCTCAATCGGCTCTGGAAGACGAGCGACGGCGGCATGACCTGGACGGCAGTCAGTCCCGACCTCGCGCGCGAGGCGGGTGCGGTGCCGGCGAGCGTCGGCACGCAGCGGCCAAAGGGCGCGGAGCAGCAGCGCGGCGTCATCTATGCGCTGGGACTCTCGCCGCAGAGCGCGGACACGCTCTGGGCGGGCACCGACGACGGCCTGGTGTGGGTGACGCGCGACGGCGGCGTCCGCTGGGCCAACGTCACGCCACCCGAGCTCATCCCCTGGAGCAAGGTGACGCAGATCGAGCCGTCCCATTTCGACGCGGACACCGCCTACGTCGCGGTGAGCCGCATGCGCCTCGACGATCTGCATCCCTTCATCTATCGCACGCGCGACGGCGGCAAGAGCTGGCAGTCGCTCGCCGCGGGACTGCCGGGCGATGCACCGGTGAACGCCGTGCGCGAGGATCCCGAGCGCCGCGGCCTCCTGTTCGCCGCCACGGAGAAGGCCGTATGGGTTTCATACGACGACGGCGAGCACTGGGATTCGCTGCAGCTCAATCTCCCGCATACCTCGATGCGTGATCTGCTGATCCACGGCGCTGACCTGATCGTCGCCACCCACGGCCGCTCCTTCTGGGTCCTCGACGACATCTCGCGTCTGCGCCAGCTCGGCAGCGCTCCGCCGCGCGCTGCACTGCTGTTTCGCCCGGCGGCCGCCTACCGTATCCATCGCAGCACCTGGACCGACACGCCGATCCCGCCCGATGAGCCGCTGGCCGCCAATCCGCCGGCGGGCGCCGTGCTCGAGTTCTTCCTGCCGCGCGCGGCCAGACAGCCCGTGACGCTCGAAGTCATCGACGGCGCCGGCAAGCTCGTGCGCCGCTACCGCAGCGACGATGCCCCCGAGCCCTCAGCCGACGAGCTCGCCCGCGAGCTGATCCCGGCCTACTGGCTCGCACCCCCGCGCGTGTTGCCCGCGAGTGCCGGAATGCACCGCTGGGTGTGGAACCTCCGTTATGCGGACCCGGTCTCGACGAGCCACGGCTATCCCATCTCGGCCGTGCCGCACGCGACGCCGCGGCAGCCGGAAGGGCCGCTCGCGCTGCCGGGCGACTACCTCGTGCGCCTCACGGTCGACGGACGCACGCTCGAGCAGCCGCTGACGCTGAAGCCCGATCCGCGCGTGCGTCTGCCCGCGGGCGCGCTCGCCGATCAGCTGCGCCTCGCGACCGAGCTCGCCGGCCTCCTCACCGAGAGCTCGCAGACGCTCCTCGCCGCCCGGTCCGAGGAGGCGCAGCTCAAGGCGCTCAAGCCCACCGGCGCCGCCGCCCAGGCCGTGAGCGACTACCAGGCGCGGCTCGCGGCGCTCCTGGAATCGAAGGAGGAGACGACCGAGCCGGCTCAGAAACCGCCGGGCATGCACCCGGAGCTGCTGCCCGGCGTGCAGGGCCACATCGATGGGCTGTACGCCGAGCTCGTGCGCGGCGATGCGCCGCCGACCGCCGCACAGCTCGCCGCGACGGCCGCGGCGCGCGATTCGCTCGCCGGTCTCACGGACGGCTGGCACAAGCTCCAGGACGAGCTCCCGGATCTCAACCGCCAGCTCAAGGCCGCGGGCCTCGCCGCGGTGCGGGCCGACCTCGCGCCGCCGCGGGATGTCAACGCCGCGGATGAGGATTGAGCGCCGGAACGAAAGGATTGAGCGCCTGAAGGAAGTTGTCGCGACTGGTGCCCTCGTGGACGCCAGCGCATCATACGACGATCCACCGAAGAGAGACTGGAGTTAAGCGCATGCGCTCGTTAGCCGCCGTCGTGCTGCTCACCACAGCATCCTCTGCCTTCGCCTACACCGCCGACGAGCTCGCCACAAAAAACGTCGCGGCCAAAGGCGGCGCCGAGAAGCTCGCCGCCATCCACGCGCTGCGGCTCACCGGGAAAGTGCTGGTCAACGGTGACACGCTGCAGCTCGGCTACGTCGAAATGGTCGCGCGCCCCGACTCGGTGCGCTACGAGGCGACGCTGCAGGGTCTGACGCTCGTTCAGGCCTACGACGGCACCCAGGGCTGGAAGATCAACCCGTTCCAGGGCCGCAAGGACCCGGAGAAGATGTCGGCCGACGACGCCAAGGAGCTCAGCGAGGACGCTGCCGACTTCACCGGCGCGCTGGTCGACTACAAGGCCAAGGGCTACAAGCTCGACTATCTGGGCACCGAGGACGTCGACGGCACGGATGCCTACAAGCTGCGCGTCACGCGCCCCAACGGCGACATCACCTACGTATTCCTCGATCCTGACTATTTCCTCGAGATCCGCACCATCAACCGCCGCATCCAGCACGGGATCCCCAAGGAGACCGTCACGGACTACGGCGACTACGAGCAGGTGAACGGGGTCTACTTTGCCTTCTCGCAGTCCTCCGGTCCCAACGGCTCGAGCGACCGTCAGAAGGTGCAGTTCGACAAGGCGGAAGCCAATGCGGCGCTCGACGGCGCTCTGTTCCGCTTCCCGGCGACGCAGCCGGCCACTGCAGCTGCCAAATAACTCAGGGAGAAAGCCATGCGATTCCGATTCCTGGCGCTGGCCGGCGCGCTCTGCTGCGTTGCCAGCGTTTCTGCCGTGGTACACGCCGACGCGCCGGTGGCCGACTCGGCCGTGATCTCCGGTCTCGGCGCCCGCAACATCGGCTCCGCGGCGATGAGCGGGCGCATCGCGGCGCTCGCCGGCTACAACGACGCCTCCGGCAAGCTGACGTTGTTCGTCGCCGCGGCGAGCGGCGGCGTGTGGAAGTCGACCGACGGCGGCACGGTTTTCAAGCCGGTGTTCGACAAGCAGCCGGTGCAGTCGATCGGCGCGATCGCCGTCGACCCGACCCATCATGAGAACATGTGGGTGGGCACCGGGGAGTCCTGGACGCGCAACAGCGTCTCGGTCGGCGACGGCATCTACAAGTCGACCGACGCCGGCGAGACCTGGAGCAACGCCGGACTCAGGGACTCGGAGCGCATCTCGAAGATCGTCGTCGATCCGCGCTCGTCCGACACCGTCTACGCCTGCGTCCCCGGGAAGCTCTGGAGCGACTCCGCCGACCGCGGCCTCTACAAGACCACCGACGGCGGCAAGAGCTGGCAGCTGATCCTCAAGGGCTCGAACCTCTCGACCGGCTGCGGGAGCGTCGCCATGCAGCCTGGCAGTCCCGACGTGCTCCTCGCGAGCCTCTGGGATTTCCGCCGTAAGGGCTGGACGTTCCGCTCCGGCGGCGACGGCCCCAAGGCGGCCTCCGGCAGCGGCCTCTATCGCAGCAGCGACGGCGGCAAGACCTGGACCGAGCTCACCGTGGCCGCCAACAAAGGCATGCCCGCCAAGCCCTACGGCCGCATCGCCATCGCCTATGCGCCGAGCGAGCCGCAGACGGTCTACGCCTTCATCGAGTCGACCGACTCGGCGCTGTTCATCTCCCACGACGGCGGCGCCACCTGGGAGCGCGGCGACAAGAGCACCTGGATGGTGTGGCGGCCGTTCTACTTCGCCAACCTGATCGTCGATCCGAAGAATCCCAAGCGCGTATTCAAGACCGACGGCGCCCTGATCCTCAGCGAGGACGGCGGCAAGAGCTTCACCACTGTCGGCGGCTTCAACGGCGCGCACGGCGACGTGCACGACGTGTTCGTCGATCCCGCCAACTCGGAGCACGTCTTCAACGGCGACGACGGCGGGCTGTGGACCTCATATGACGGCGGCAACAAGTGGTGGAAGTCGGACAATCTGCCGCTCTCGCAGTTCTACCACGTCAGCCTCGATAACGCCGATCCCTACCGCGTCTACGGCGGATTGCAGGACAACGGCTCGTGGCGGGGTGATTCGGCCTACCCCGGCGGCATCACCAGCGCGCGCTGGACGGCGTTCTTCGGGGGTGACGGCTTCTGGATGTTTCCCGACCCCTCCGATCCCGACTGCGTGTACGCGGAAGCCCAGGGAGGCACCATCGGGCGGGTCAACATGCGTACGCTCGAGACGCGCGACATCCAGCCGAAGCTCGGCGCCGAGGACCTCAAGCTTTACAAGAAGCTGCGCTTCAACTGGAACACCCCTATCGCGCTCTCGCCGAACGATCCGGGCACGATCTACATCGGCTCGCAGTTCCTGTACCGCTCGCGGGATCACGGCCAGAGCTGGCAGCGCATCTCGCCGGACCTGACCAGCAACGATCGGAACATGCAGAAGCAGGAGCAGTCGGGCGGCGTGACGGTGGACAACTCCGCGGCCGAGATGCACACCACGATCTACTCAATCAGCGAGTCGCCGCTCGCGAAGGAGACGATCTGGGTGGGCACCGACGACGGCAACGTGCAGCTCACCCGCGACGGCGGCGCGCACTGGACCAACGTGGTCGGCAACGTGCACGGCCTGCCGAAGGGCGAATGGGTGAACTGGGTGCAGGCGAGCAGCTTCGACCCGGCCACCGCCTATGCCGCCTTCGACCGGCATACCTTCGGGGACATGGCCCCGTACGTGTACGTGACCCGCGACTACGGCAAGACCTGGTCCCCCCTGGTAACGCCACAGGAAACCAAGAGCGTGCGCGGCTATGCGCACGTCATCAGGGAGGACACCGCCGACAAGTCGCTGCTGTTCCTCGGCACCGAGTTCGGTCTGTGGATCTCGGTGGACGGCGGCGCGCACTGGGGCCAGTTCAAGGGCGGCGACATTCCGGCCGTCGCGGTGCGGGATGTGGCGGTGCAGGCGCGCGACAGCGATCTGGTGCTCGCCACACACGGCCGCGGCGTGTGGATCATCGACGACATCACGCCGCTGCGTCACCTGACGCCGGAGCTGCTCGCGCAGAACCTGGCGTTCGTCTCGGCGCGGCCGGTGCAGCAGCGCATCGAGGCCGACGGGGGTGCGCCGGTCGGAGCTGCCGCCTTCGTCGGCGACGATCCGATGGCGGGCGCCGTCATCACCTACTACCAGAGGACGCGCCACCTCTTCGGCAAGCTCAAGATCGAAGTGCTGGATAGCGGCGGGCACGTGGTGGATGAGCTTCCGTCGAGCAGCCGCCGGGGGCTCAACCGGGTGCTGTGGACCATGCACCTGCCTGCGCCGCACGTGCCGCCGGCGGTGCAGGTCGCCTTCGCTGCCACTCAGGGGCCGCGCGTGGTGCCGGGCACTTACACCATCCGTATCGAGGACAACGGCAAGATCTACGATACCAGGATCGACGTCGGGCTCGATCGGCGCGTCACCTGGAGCGTGGCCGACCGCAAGGCGCAGTTCGAGGCGGCGATGAAGGTCTATACGCTCTTCAACGACGAGACGCAGTTTTTCTCGCAGATCGTGGGACTCCGCCAGCAGGTGGCGGCGGCCAACAAGGGCCGGCCCGCGGGCGATCCTCTGCAGAAGAAACTCGCGGACTTCGACCAGCAGCTCGACAAGATCCGCAAGGAGATCGTGGCCACCACCGAGGGCGGCGCGATCACGGGCGAGGAGCGGCTGCGTGAGCACACCGATCAGCTCTACGGCGCCGTCAATTCCTGGGAGGGACCGCCGTCGGCCTATCAGCTCGACAACATTGCGGGGCTACGCAGCCAGCTCAACGACGCTTCCGAGGAGCTCACCAAGCTGACCACAAAGGAGCTGCCGGCCCTGAACTCAGCGCTCAAGGCCAAGGGCGGGCCGGCACTCGCGGTCCCGGCCCCGACGGCGTTCGACGACGAGGACGCGCACGGCGGCGGTGGCCGCGCCGCCGGCGTGCGGCTCGATCCGGACTCCGCGGGCGAGCTCGAGCTGCCCGTGAACCTCAAGCTCTGGAACTGAGCCGATCCTGAGTGCGGCCGCGCGCTGCGCGCAGGTTACGCGCAGCGCGCAGCCGGCGTCTCGCCGAGAGCGCACGCACAAGAAGTTCTGCGACGCGAGGCGTCGAGTCCCGCGACTCGCCACACGAGCAGACGCCAGCCACTCTTCGTTGGCGTCAGCGCAGTGCGCCGACGCTGCGGCTTGCGATTCCCTACATTCGTGGCACAGCGGCCGGCCGTTCACGGCCCCGCAGGGTCATACGAAGATACCGGAGCAGAACTTCTCGTGCGGGCGGTCTCGCCGCGAAGGTCTCAGGCCATGCCGCTCGCGGAAGTCACTTCCGCAACGTGTACTCCGCACTGCAATAAGGACACTTCGCCCACCCCGTATCCCGGATCGGCAGGTACACGCGCGGATGCGAGTTCCACAGGTACATCTGTGGCATGGGGCAGGAGAGCGGCAGGTCCTCCTCCGTCACGTCGTACTGGTTCTGTGCGTTCGGCTGGATGAGCGGCCGTGCGGTGGCGACCATGGAGGAATCTTTCGCTGAAGCTGAAAGCGCGTGCTGGCGCGGATTATACCCGTCCCCCGGGCGGCTCAGCCGTCATCGCGGCATCCCAGATGCGGGTGACGCCGGCGCGCATGGCGTGGAACTCCTCGAGCGGGACCAGCGCCCCCTGGCCGGCGAGCGCGAGGTGGTGGGCGGCGGCGCGGTAAGCGCGATAGGCGCCGGTGAGCACGTCGACGTCGGCCTGCGGGACGAGATTCGCCGAGGCCACCGATTCGAGCTGGCGGATGGTGTCGGCGAACATTACCACCGGCGGGTAGCGCTCGGCCCAGGCGAGCGCCCAGTACTGCGCCAGGAACTCGATGTCGGCGATGCCACCGGGATCCTGCTTGATGTCGAAGCGCGCCGCGCCGCCCCTGGAGAGCTCACGGCGCATGCGCCCGCGCATGGCGCGCACTTCATCGCGCAGGCTGTCGCGACGCACGTGGTGGCACAACGCCTCGAGCCGCACGCGCTCGAATTCGGCGCGCAGCAGCGGCGAGCCGGCGACGCTGCGGGCGTGCAGCAGCGCCTGGTGCTCCCAGGTCCACGCCTCGCGCCGCTGGTACTCGGCAAACGCCTCGATGTTGGTCACCAGCAGCCCTCCCTTGCCGCTCGGCCGCAGCCGCACGTCGACCTCGTACAGCCGCCCGGCGGCGGAGTGCATGGTGAGCAGGTGCACGATGCGCTGCGCGAGGCGCACGAAGAACACCTGGTTGTCGATCGGGGAGGCGGCGCTGGTCTGCTGGCGCTCGCCGTACGAGTCGTGCAGGAACACCAGGTCGAGATCCGAGGTGTAGCCGAGCTCCATGCCGCCGAGCTTGCCGTAGCCCACCGCGCAGATGTGCACGGGCCGGCCGTCGCCGCAGGTCGGGACGCCGAACTGCGCGGTGATCTGCCGCCATGCGAGCTCGAGTGCGCGCTCGATGATGAGCTCGGCGATGTCGGTGAGCCGGTCGCTCACCTGCATGAGCGACATGGCGCCCGTGAGGTCGGCGACCGCCACGCGGAACACCGCTGCGCTCTGGAAATGACGCAGGGCCTCGACCTGGCGCTCCGGATCTTCCCCGTGCAGCTGGCCGAGCCGCTGCCCGAGCTCGGCCGCCAGGGAGGCACGGGTCGGCAGCTCGGAGAGGAGCCGCTCGTCGATCAGCTCATCGAGCAGCAGCGGCTGCGCGGCGATCTGCGCCGCGAGGAACTCGCCGTGCCCGGTCAGCTCGACGAGCCGCGCGCGCGCCACCGCGTTCTCGCGCAGCAGCGCAAAGTACGCCGATCGTTTGCCGGTCGCCTCGATGATCGCGAGGATGCGGCGCAGCACCGGAAGCTGCGCGCTGCTCCTCGCCACATCGGCGAGCAGCACCGGCAACAGCGCCTGCAGACGCCTGCGTCCCGCCTCATCGAGCTTGCGCACCAGGCTCGAGGCGCGCAGCTCGAGCAGCAGGCGGGCAGCTTCGGCGCTCTCGGTGAAGCCAGCGGCGGTGAGCGACTCGGCCAGCGCCGCGGTCTCTGCCCGGGTGTCCCAGAAGCGCCCGAGGTCGATCCTGACCGCCGCGTCCGGCTCCGCGCCGCCGCCGAGGATGACCTCGCGGAAGTGCTCGCGCACGCGCTCGCGGTGCCCCTCGAGCTGCGTGAGAAACGCCGGCCAGTCGGGCGCGCCCATGGCGCGAGCCACCCGCTCGCGCGCCGCGGCCTCCACCGGCAGCGCGTGCACCTGGGCATCGCCGAGCATCTGCAGCCGGTTCTCGAGGCGGCGCAGGTAGACATACGCGGCGTCGAGCTCGGCGACCACGTCGGGCGGCAGGATCCGGGTTTCCCCGAGGCGCGCGAGCGCGGAGCGCAACGCCGTGGTCTGCAGCTCCCGGTCGCGGCCGCCGCGCGTGAGCTGCAAGGCCTGCACGATGAACTCGATCTCGCGGATGCCGCCCGGGCCGAGCTTGACGTCGTCGGCGAGCTCGCGCCGCTCGACCTCGCGTCCGATGAGCGCCTTCATCTCCCGCAGGCTCTCGAAGACCCCGTAGTCGAGATAGCGCCGGTAGACGAACGGCCGCACCGCGGATGCCTCGATCTCGGCGTAGCGCTCCGGGGCGGTGATCGCGCGCGCCTTGATGTAGGCGTAGCGCTCCCAGTCGCGGCCGTGCCGCGGCAGGTAGTCCTCGAAGGACGCGAAGCTCGACACCACCGGACCGGAGTCCCCGAAGGGCCGCAGCCGCAGGTCCACCCGCAGCACGAAGCCCTCCGCGGTCGGCGCCTCGAGCAGTCGCACGAGCGCCTGCACGAGACGCGTGAAGAATTCCTCGTTGGCCACGCCGCGCCTGCCGTCGGTCTCGCCGTGCTCGGGAAACAGCAGCACCAGATCGACGTCCGAGGAGAAGTTGAGCTCGCGGCCCCCAAGCTTGCCCATGCCGACCACCACGAGCGGCTGGATCTCTCCGCCGGCGGAACGCGGTTCGCCGTAGCGCTCGACGAGCGCGTGACGCGCGTAAGCGAGAGCCGTACGGATCGCCTCATCCGCGAAGGCACTGAGCTCGGCGAGCGTCTCGTCGAGATCCGCCCAGCCGGCAAGGTCGCGCCATGCGATGCGCAGGAGCTCGCGGCGCCGCCAGCGCCGCAGCGCCCTCTGCGCCTCCCCCTCCGCTGTCGCGGCGGAGAGCTGAGGAGCGCGCGTGGCGAGCTCGGCGGGGTCGAGGCACCGCGTGAGATCGCCGCGCGACAGGAGCCCGGCGAGGAGTTGGGGATCGCGCGCTAAGGACTCGGCAACGAAATCGCTCGCCGCCAGCACCCGCGGGAGCGCTGCACGCACCTCGGCAGGAGCGGACGCCAGCGCCGCGCCGACGGACGCATCCGCCTCGAGTGACTCTAGGGTGCGCGCACCCGGGTCAGTTCCAGACATTGCCCCCGAGGTCGTGCACGGCTGCGGTGTCGAGCTGGCGGGAGAGGCCCCGGAATCTCGACGACGCGGTGTAGATCTGCGCGCCATCGGAGGCGTCGATCGAGCCGCTGTCACCCTCGATCAGACTGTTGTCGATGTGAACGTTGGCGCCACGCGCCGAGACACCGACGCCCGTGGCACGGATGCGGCTGTTGGTGATGTGAATCTCGCAGCCGTCCTCGGCGCTCACGCCGTCGCCTTCGAACTGGAGATTGAGGTTGTCGATATGCAGCAGCCGCGCCCCTTGACAGACGATCGGCTCGCGCCGCACCTCCACGGCGGGGGTACCTCCGCCCGGCTCGCGCAGGACGGGCGCCGCGGCCGCAGCGGCCGTTGCGCCGGAGCCGGCCTCGATGCTGTACCCGGGTCCCGCCTCGAGAACCTGTCCGGGTACCGGCCGCGCCTGACCGCCCGGCTGCAGCGCCCTCGAGGCAAATACCCTGGGCGCAGGCGGCGGCGGGACCGCCGGCTCGCTCGCCTCACCAGGGGTCGCTGCGGCAGCGGCGGCCGGACTGGCAGAGGCTGACTCAGCGGCGGTGCTGGCGGGCGCAGCAGGCGCCGTGGCCGCCGCCGAAGCGGCCGGCGCGGTCGGCGCGCTCTTCCAGGCAGTGCCCAAGGCGGGTGCCGCCACGCCGCCGACCAGCTGGTCGGCGCGCACCATGGAGAGCTCGCCCGTGTCCTTGTTGCGCACCGTGAAGGTGCGGCTCTGCGGGTCGACGGCCACGATCTCCAGGCGCTCATTGCGCTCGAGGGCCGCCCGGGCCCAGCTCATCTCGTCCGGGCCCTGCCGGCTGCACGCAGCGAGCGCGAGCCACGTCAGGGACAGCGCGGCGAGCAGTGCGCGAGCTTTCGCGTCAGCCATGGCAGCCTCCGTGGAGAGGATCCTCGGAGGGCACGATAAACCAAAAAAACAGGCCCCACGAGGGGGCCTGCGAATGATGCGCGGAATAGGGGGTCTTGTTCCGCGTCTTTGGGGGTGGCGCCTTAGCTGAGAGCTCGGGCACGAACCCCTAACCGTTATGTAAAGCCTATCGGCTCGCTGTTACAGAATCGATACCTCTTTAGAGAGGGTCCTCACATGTCCATTCCGCCCATGCCGCCCGGGGGTCCGGCATGGCTGTGCTCCTCCTCCTTCGGAGCCTCGGCCACCATGACCTCGGTCGTGAGCAGCAGGCCCGCCACGGAGGCCGCGTTCTGCAGTGCAAGACGCGTCACCTTGGTGGGATCCAGGATGCCCTCCTCGAGCAGATCCCCGAACTTGCCGGTGGCGGCGTTGTAGCCGAAGGCGCCCTTGCCTTCCTTGACCTTATTGAGGATCACGGCGGCGTCCTCGCCGGCATTCTCGACGATCTGGCGCAGCGGCTCCTCGATGGAGCGCGACAGGATGCGCACGCCGACCGCCTGGTCCTCGTTCGCGCCCTCGAGCTTCTCGATGGCCTTCTGCACGCGGATCAGCGCCACGCCACCGCCCGGCACCACGCCCTCTTCGACCGCCGCACGCGTGGCGTGCAGCGCGTCCTCGACGCGGGCCTTCTTCTCCTTCATCTCGATCTCGGTAGCGGCCCCGACCTTGACCACGGCGACGCCGCCGGAGAGCTTCGCCACGCGCTCCTGGAGCTTCTCCTTGTCATAGTCGGAAGTGGCCTCCTCGATCTGCTGGCGGATCGACTCGATGCGCGCCTTGATGTCGGCGGGCTTGCCGGCGCCGTCGATGATGGTGGTGTTCTCCTTCTCGACGACGATCTTCTTCGCCTCGCCGAGATCGTTGAGCG
>JASHQW010000110.1 GCA_030038875.1 Gammaproteobacteria bacterium
GACGAGACCGATTCCGGGCTCGACATCGACGCGCTCAAGGTCGTGGCGGCGGGCGTCAACTCGCTGCGCTCGCCCGAGCGCTCCTTCCTCGTGGTGACGCATTACCAGCGGCTGCTGGAATACGTCGTGCCCGATGTGGTGCATGTGCTGGTGCGCGGCCGCATCGCCCGCAGCGGCGATCGCACGCTGGCGCTCGAGCTCGAGCGCCGCGGCTACGACTGGGTGAGCGGCGAGGCCGCCTGAGGCACCGATGGCGAGTCCGCTCACCGCCCGCATCATCGAGCAGCACGCGAGCGCGGCACGCGCGCTCGCGGCGCAGCTGCCGGGCGCCGCGCGGCGGAGCGCCGCGCTCGAGGCACTGGCGGTGACGGGACTGCCGGGCGCGCGCGATGAGAACTGGAAGTATGCGCACCTGCGCCCGCTCGAGCGGGTGAGCTTCGCGCCCGCCGCGCTCACGCCGCCCGCCGCCGGGGCGCATGCGGGCGTCGCGGCCGGGCTCCCGGCGAGGCTCGCGGGCTTCGTACGCTATGTGTTCGTCGACGGCGTGTTCGCCCCTCTCCTCTCGGACGCGCTCGCTGCGAGCCCGGCGCGCCTCACACCGCTCGCCGCGCGGGCGGACGGCCCGGAGACTGCGCCGGCGGCCCTCGTGCCGCGCCGCGAGCTCGGCGTCGACCAGCGCTTCGCCCTCCTCAACGAGGCGTTCGCGACCGACGGCGCGGCGATCGACGTGCCGGCCGGCCCCGAGGGCCTGTGCCTCGAGCTCATCTTCGTGGCGAGCGCCGAGGCGCAGCAGGGAGCCTCCTATCCGCGCATCGAGCTGCGGCTCGAGCCGCGCGGGCGGCTCGTGCTCATCGAGCGCCACGTGAGCGCCGGCGCCGCGGCGAGCTTCGTCACGAGCGCCGTCAGCGCGGAGCTCGCGCGCGGCGCGGCTCTCGATCATTACCGGCTGCAGGAGCTCGGCTCCCGCGCCGTCCTGTTCGACACGCTCGACGCCACGCTGGCGCAGGATGCGACCTACCGGCTGCACGCCCTCGGCAGCGGCGCCGCCGCGGCCCGCTCAACGCTCGGGGTGCGGCTCGCCGGCGAGCGCGCCGCCCTCACCCTCTCGGCGGCCGCGCTCGGCGACCGCCAGCAGGTGCAGGACACCTACGCCCTCGTCGAGCACCTCGCGCCGCACGCGCGCACCGAGGAGACCTTTCGCGGCATCTCCGCGGGGCGCGCCCGGGTCGCCTTCAACGGCAAGATCGTGGTCGCACGCGACGCCCACGGCACCGACTCCCGCCAGTCGCTGCGCGGGCTGCTCGCGGGCCCGGAGGCCGAGATCGACGTGCGGCCACAGCTCGAGATCTACACCGACGACGTGCGCTGCAGCCACGGGGCGACGGCCGGCAAGCTCGACGACAACATGCTCTTTTATCTGCTGTCGCGCGGCCTCGATCGCGACACCGCGCAGCGCGCGCTCAAATGGGCGTTCCTCGCCGATGTGATCGCCAGGATCGAGGTGTCCCCGCTCCGCCGCCAGATCGAGGAGCGCCTCGCCGGCGCGATGCAGGACGGGGCCGCGCTCCGGGAGTTCCTCTGATGGCAGCCAATGTCTCACCGTTCAGCGCGCCGGAAGCCTACGATGCCGCACGCGTGCGGCGCGACTTTCCCATTCTCGCGACGCAGGTCAACGGGCACCCGCTCGTCTACCTCGACAGCGCCGCCTCGTCGCAGCGCCCGCTGCCGGTGCTGCGCGCGGTCGAGGACTACGAGACGCACTCGCACGCCAACGTGCATCGCGGCGTGCACGCCTTGAGCCAGGCGGCCACCTCGGCCTTCGAAGGCGCGCGCGAGCGCGCGCGCCGCTTCCTCAACGCGCGCTCGATCCGCGAGATCATCTTCGTGCGCGGCACCACCGAGGCGATCAACCTCGTGGCCCAGTCCTACGCCCGGCCGCGCTTCGGACCCGGCGACGAGATCCTCATCAGCGCGCTCGAGCACCACGCCAACATCGTGCCCTGGCAGATGGTATGCGAGCAGACCGGTTGCACGCTCAAGGTCGCGCCGATCAACCGCCGCGGCGAGCTCCTCTACGAGGAGTTCGAGGAGCTCCTCGGCCCACGCACGCGCCTCGTGGCCATCGCGCACGTCTCGAACGCGCTCGGCACGGTGCTGCCGGTGAAGCGCATCGTCGAGGCGGCGCACGCCCACGGCGCCGTGGTACTCGTCGACGGCGCCCAGGCGGTGCCGCATTCGCGGGTCGACGTGCGCGCCCTCGACGCGGATTTCTACGCCTTCTCGGGCCACAAGATGTACGCCCCCACGGGTATCGGGGTGCTCTACGGCCGCGAGGAGCTGCTCGCCGCGATGCCGCCCTGGCAGGGCGGCGGCGAGATGATCCTCACGGTCTCGTTCGACAGGACCACGTACAACGAGCTGCCGTGGAAGTTCGAGGCCGGGACCCCGAACATCTCCGGCGCGGTGGGGCTCGGCGCCGCCATGGACTACCTCGAGAGCCTCGGCGTCGAGGCGGTCGCCGCGCACGAAGCGCGCCTGCTCGCGCTCGCGACCGCGGAGCTCGCGCGGATTCCGGGCATCGAGCTCGTGGGCACGGCGGCTTCGAAGGCCTCGGTCCTGTCGTTCACGCTCGCCGGTGTGCACGCGCACGACCTCGGCACCATCCTCGATACCGAAGGGATCGCCGTGCGCACCGGTCACCACTGCGCGATGCCGGTCATGACTTTCTTCGGCATCCCGGCGACCGCGCGCGCCTCCTTCGGCTGCTACAACACCGAGGACGACGTGGCGCGCCTGGTGGCGGGACTCGGCCGGGTGCGCGAGGTGTTCGGCTGATGGACCTGAAGGAGCTCTATCGCGACGTGATCCTCGACCACAACCGCCACCCGCGTAATTTCGGCCGCCTGGAGAGCGAGGACCGCGGCGGCGAAGTGCTGCACGCCGACGGGCACAACCCGCTGTGCGGCGACCGCCTGTCGGTCTACGTACGCCTCAACGGCGAGCGTATCGAGGACATCCGCTTCGAGGGCTCGGGCTGCGCGATCTCGACCGCCTCGGCCTCGCTCATGACCGAGGCGGTCAAGGGCAAGGAGCGCGCCGCCGTGGCGAGGCTCTTCGACCAGGTGCACAGGCTCCTTACGCACCACGACGCCACGCCCGACGCCGCGCTCGGCAAGCTCGCCGCCCTCTCCGGCGTACACGAGTTCCCGGCGCGCGTGAAGTGCGCCACCTTGAGCTGGCACACGCTCAATGCCGCGCTCGAGCACGGCTCGGCCACCGTATCGACGGAGTAGCCCGTGCGCCGCCATGAGAACGAGCCCTTCGTCGTCAACCGCGAGGTGCGCGCGGTGATCGTCCCCGCCGGGCAGGAGGTCAAGCTCAAGCCCGGGCAGGCGGGCTACATCACTCAGGCGCTCGGCGGCAGCTTCACGGTCTACCTCGAAGGGAATCTGTTCCGCGTCGCCGGCGAGGATGCCGACGCCATCGGCCAGGAAGCGGTCAAGCCGCCGGAGCTCCCGCCCAACGCCACCGTCGAGGACGTGCGCAAGCTCGCCTGGGAACAGATGCGCAGCTGTTACGACCCTGAGATCCCCATCAACATCGTGGATCTCGGACTCGTGTATGAATGTCACGTGAAGGAGAACGAGGACGGGACGCGCACCGTGGAAGCCCAGATCACCCTCACGGCGCCCGGCTGCGGCATGGGCGAGATCCTGGTGGACGACGTGCGTGACAAATTGCAGCGGATCCCGACGGTGCGCGAGGCACACGTCGAGCTGACCTTCGACCCGCCCTGGAACCAGTCGATGATGTCGGAAGCCGCGCGGCTGCAGACGGGGATGTTTTGAGCGAGTGGGTCGACATCGGGCCGGCGAGCGCACTCGGCGAGAGGGTTCCCTTGCAGGCCGAGGTCGACGGCGTGCCGGTGGTGGTCGTACGTTGCGGCAAAGAGCTGTACGCCGTGGAAGATCGTTGCACGCACGACGGCGAGTCCTTCGCCGGCGCCGAGGTGGAGTCCTGCGAGCTCATCTGCCCGCGGCACGGCTCGCACTTCGACCTGCGTACCGGCGATGCCCTCACCCCGCCGGCCTACGAGCCGCTGCGCACCTATAGCGCGCGCGAGCAGAACGGCCGCATCCTGGTCGAGCAGCCGTCCTGAGGCGGCACGCATGAAACGCCTCACGGTCATGCGTCACGCCGACGCGCGCTGGAAGGACCCGGGGACCGACGATTTTGCGCGCCCGCTCAACCGCCGCGGCCTCTCGGGGGCGGAGTCGATGGCCCGCCGGCTCCTCGAGCTCGAGCTCGTTCCCGATCGCCTCCTCGCCAGCACCGCGCGGCGCGCCGAGCAGACCGCCGACATCGTGGCGCGGGAGCTGTCGCTCTCGGTGCGGCACGTACAGCGCGAGGACGCGCTGTATCTCGCCGGCGCCACCGACATGCTGCGGCTCATTCAGGCCACGGGACCGCGCATCGTCCACCTGATGGTGATCGGGCATAACCCCGGCGCATCCGACCTCATCCACCTGCTGGTGCCGCACGGCGGCATCAGCACGCTCACCACCGCCGCCCTGTGCTCGATGGTCTTCGATACCGAGCACTGGCACTCGATCGGGCCCGACTGCGTGAAGGAGGTGCAGCACCAGTCGCCGCCGTCGCGGCTGTGGGGCTTATTGGGTTAGCACTCCGGTACGTTGACCGCGAGCCCGCCCTGCGAGGTCTCCTTGTAGATCGTCGACATGTCGGCGCCGGTCTGCCGCATGGTGGCGATCACCTGATCGAGCGACACCTTGTGCGTGCCGTCACCGCGCATCGCCAGCCGCGCGGCGTTGATCGCCTTGACCGCGCCCATGGCGTTGCGCTCGATACAGGGAATCTGCACGAGGCCCGCGACCGGATCGCAGGTGAGCCCGAGGTTGTGCTCCATGCCGATCTCGGCGGCGTTCTCGACCTGCTCGTTCGTGCCCTGCAGCGCCGCGACGAGTCCCGCGGCCGCCATCGAGCAGGCGACGCCCACCTCGCCCTGACAGCCCATCTCGGCACCCGAGATCGAGGCGTTGCGCTTGTAGAGCATGCCCATGGCGGCGGCCGCCAGCAGGAAACGCAGCACGCCCGCCTCATTCGCGCCGGGCTCGAAGCGCCGGTAGTAATGCAGCACCGCGGGGACGATGCCCGCCGCGCCGTTGGTCGGCGCGGTGACGACGCGCCCGCCGGCCGCGTTCTCCTCGTTCACCGCGAGCGCATAGGCGTTGACCCAGTCCATGACGTCGAGCGGCGTGGCACTGCCGCTCTCGGTCAGCTGCCGGTAGAGCCGCGGCGCCCGGCGGCGCACCTTGAGGACCCCGGGCAGCACGCCGCTCTGGCGGAAGCCGCGCTCGACGCAGGCCTGCATCACCTGCCAGATGTGCAGCAGCCTGGCGCGCACCTCGGCGTCCGACGCCCAGGTGCGCTCGTTCGCCAGCATGAGCTCGAAAATCTCGAGCCCGTGCTCGCGGCACAGCGCCAGCAGCTCCTCGCCCGAGGTGAAGGGATAGGGCGGCGCGGCATGCGCGCTCGTCTCGCGCGCTTCGGGCTCCTCGCCCCTCACGATGAAGCCGCCGCCGATCGAGTAGTAGTCCTCCTCGCGCAGCACCCGGCCGGCGTTGGCGAGCGCATCGAAGCGCATGCCGTTCGAATGACGCGGCAGCCGCTCGTGATGCATGAAAAGCAGCTCCATCGGCTCATCGAACGCGATCTCGTGCTCGCCGAGGAGCCGTAAGCGGCCGCTCGAGCGGATGCGCTTCACCGTGCTCTCGATGCTGTCCGGATCGACGGTCTCGGGGTCGGCGCCTTCGAGACCTGCGAGCACGGCGCGATCGGTGCCGTGACCTAACCCCGTGAGCGCGAGCGAGCCGTAGAGGCGCACGGCGATGTGCTGCGTCGCCGCGAGCTGCCCCGCCCCCTTCAACGCCAGCACGAACTCGCGCGCCGCCCGCATCGGCCCCATGGTGTGCGAGCTCGAAGGTCCGATGCCGACCTTGAAGATGTCAAAAACGCTAAGGGTCATGGGGAGGAGACCTCGCCAGCTCCGGGCGCTGTTTCGAAGGCACGGCGCCGCTGGCGCAGTCTGCAACGCCGCCACGACACCCACATGCTTTGCGGCGACCTCGGACGGCTCAAATGCGACCCCGTCCAGTATAATTCCGCCCCATGAATCAGGCCGTCATCGAGCGATTGCGCGGCGAGCTCGCCAGCTTACGCGAGCAGGGTCTCTACAAGAGCGAGCGCGTGCTCGCGAGCCCGCAGGGCGGCGTGGTGCGCGCCGGCGGCCGCGAGGTCATCAACCTGTGCGCGAACAACTACCTCGGCCTCGCCAATCATCCGGCGGTCCGTGCCGCCGCGCAGCGTGCGCTCGAGATTCACGGCTACGGCATGGCCTCGGTACGCTTCATCTGCGGCACCCAGCAGATCCACAAGGAGCTCGAGGCGCGCCTGGCGCGCTTTCTCGGGACCGAGGATGTGATTCTCTATTCCTCGTGCTTCGACGCCAACGGGGGGCTGTTCGAGACGCTGCTCGACGAGCGCGATGCGGTGATCTCGGATGCGCTCAACCACGCCAGCATCATCGACGGGATCCGCCTCTGCAAGGCGCAGCGCCTGCGCTACGCCAACGGCGACATGGGGGAGCTCGAGAGCTGCCTGCGCCAGGCGCAGGGCGCGCGCACCCGCCTCATCGCCACCGACGGTGTCTTCTCGATGGACGGCTTCATCGCCAAGCTGCGGAGCATCTGCGATCTCGCCGAGCGCTACGACGCACTGGTGATGGTCGATGACTCGCACGCCACCGGCTTCATGGGCCCGACCGGACGTGGCACGCACGAGCATTGCGGCGTCGCCGCCCGCGTCGACATCCTCACCGGCACGCTCGGCAAGGCGCTCGGCGGCGGCAGCGGCGGCTACATCGCGGCGCGGCGCGAGGTGGTCGAGTGGCTGCGGCAGCGCTCGCGCCCTTACCTCTTCTCCAATAGCATTCCGCCGGTGGTCGCGGCGGCAAGCCTCGCGGTGCTCGATCTGCTCGAGGGCAGCGGCGAGCTGCGCGAGCAGCTGTTCGAGAACGCGCGCTTCTTCCGCGCGGCACTCACGCAGGCCGGCTTCGATCTCAAGCCCGGCGAGCATCCGATCATTCCGGTGATGCTGGGCGATGCGGCGCTCGCGACGCGCGTGGCGGACGCGCTGCTCGAGCGCGGCGTGTACGTCATCGGCTTCTCCTATCCCGTGGTGCCCAAGGGCCAGGCCCGCATCCGCACGCAGATGTCGGCCGCGCTCGGCCGGGCGCAGCTCGAGCGCGCCGTGGCGGCCTTCACCGAGGTGGGTCGCGAGCTCGGCGTACTGCATTGAAGCGGCCGCGCACGCCGCCATATTGACGCGATGGCTTCCCTGGTCGAGGTGGTGGGATGAAGGCACTGGTCAAGCAGCAGGCGGCCCCCGGAATCTGGCTCGAGGACATTCCCGAGCCTAAGGTCGGGCACAACGACGTGCTGATCGAGATCGCCAAGACCGCGATCTGCGGCACCGACATGCACATCTACAACTGGG
>JASHQW010000018.1 GCA_030038875.1 Gammaproteobacteria bacterium
TGACGGTGGAGAACGAGGACGGCGTGCCGGTGCCCATCACCATCGGTCCCAACACGCTGTTCTACTTCCGCGCCCCGCAGAACCCGTCCGCCGATGCCAGCTCGATCGGCCAGGGACCCGGGTTCCTCGCGAGCGGTGACATCGTGCGCGGCTTCAAGGTGCACGTCAGCTGCGTGGACCCGCTCGCCAACCCGCTGGTGGCCGACACGGTCGACATCGAGACGGCCAACTACAGCGGCACCGTCTCCAATGCCACCGCGACGGGCTTCACCTACACGCGCGACTTCGTCCTTGCCGACGACGACTACACGGCGAACCTGAGCTTCCTGCCGTACACCGGCAGCGACAACAACTACGACCCGAGCGGCACCGCGATCTCGGGCTTCGACTGGTGGTACTTCACCTTCCCGACGCAGGCCGACACCGGCAGCAGTGCCATCGGCGACTTCGTGTCCGCGAGCAACGGCTCGGTGAACTTCGGCGGCACCTTCGGCGCCGTGACCGCCTGGGGCGCCTCGTACGCCACGTGGATCGGCGCCCCTGCGGCCGGAGCCACGCCCTGGCAGGCGCCGATGGCGATCCTCGAGCCGACACCGCTGCCGCTCGCGCAGGTGGTCGCCGGGATCACCGGCAGCTCCTTCACCATGTCGCTGGTGGCCAATACCGGTGGCGGCTGGGTGACCGTGGACTTCGACGCCACCGCCGGCTCGACCACGCTGGTCTACCAGCTGAACCGCAGCGACGGTGTCGTGACGATCACGCCGCTCGACATCAGCAACAGCGGCGACTTCATGACCTTCACCAACAGCCTGACGGCCGGCACGCCGCTCAAGGTGTGGGGCGTGCCGCAGCCGGCCGGAACGGCCGCGAGCGGCGCACTCAAGGCGTACGTGATCATCTACTACACCGGAACGCTGCCGACGAGCTGATCCGCTCGAGCCCCGTGGCGGCGGACAGGACGTTCCGCCGCCACTTAGCTCCGGGCGCCGCCCTCGCGCGGCGCCCTTTCTTTTTGCGCGTATCATCCCCGGATGTCACCCGCACCCGAGCATCAGCTTGAGCTCGCCGCCATCGCGCGGCGCGCCATGCGCGAGCATGGCCTCGCGCCCGACTTTCCGCCCGCCGCGCTCGCACAGCTGCGCGCCATCGGCGGCGCAGCGGCCGCCAGCGGCGCCGCTTTCCGCGATCTGCGGCCGCTGCTCTGGTGCTCGATCGACAACGACGAGTCGCGCGACCTCGATCAGCTCTCGGTGGCCGAGGTGCTCGCGGGCGGCGCGACGCGCGTCCTGGTGGCGGTCGCCGACGTCGACTCCGTCGTGGCCGCGGGCTCGCCGCTCGATGCGCACGCGCGCGCCAATACGACCAGCGTCTACACCGCCGCGCAGGTCTTTCCGATGCTGCCGGAACGGCTCTCGACCGATCTCACGTCGCTGGCCGCGGGCGAGGAGCGCGCGAGCCTCGTCATCGACATGACCGTGAGCGCCGACGGCGTGGTGAGCGCCGCCGACGTCTACCGCGCGCGGGTCGTCAACCGCGCCAAGCTCGCCTATGACAGCGTCGCGGCCTGGCTCGACGGCAAGGGGCCCATACCTGCGCCGGTTGCGGTGGTCGCAGGGATGGCCGAGCAGCTGCGCATCCAGGATCGCGCGGCGCAGGCGCTGAAGCGGGTTCGCAAGGCGCAGGGGGCGCTCGGCCTTACCACCCTCGAGGCCCAGGCGGTTTACGAGGGCGGCACGCTCATCGACCTGCGGCCCGGCGAGGACAACCGCGCCAAGGAACTCATCGAGTATTTCATGATTGCCGCCAACGGCGTGGTCGCCCAGTTCCTGGAAAGCAAGCGCGCGCCGTCGGTGCGCCGCGTCCTGCGCGTGCCCGAGCGCTGGGGACGCATCGTCGCGCTCGCCGCCACGGTCGGGGAAACGCTCCCCGCGGCGCCCGATGCGCGGGCGCTGAGCGAGTTCCTCGTGCACTGCGAGCAGCGCTCCCCCGAGCGCTTCCCCGATCTGTCGCTCGCCGTGGTGAAGCTCCTGGGTGCGGGCGAGTACGTGCTGAAGCGTCCGGGCGAGCCGGCCGAAGGGCATTTCGGTCTCGCAGTCGACGACTACACGCACGCGACCGCGCCCAACCGGCGCTTTCCGGATCTCCTCTCGCAGCGCCTGGTGAAGGCCGCGCTCGCCGGGCGCGCGGCTCCCTACGACGATACGACGCTGCGCGCCCTGGCGCAGCACTGCACCGAGCAGGAAGGCAATGCCGCCAGGGTTGAGCGGCAGGTGCGCAAGTCCGCCGCCGCGATGCTGCTCACCCCGCGCATCGGCGAGCAATTCGACGCGCTGGTCACCGGCGTCAACGAGAGCGGCACGTGGGTGCGCATCGCGCACCCGCTCGCCGAGGGGAAGCTCGTGAAGGGCGCGCAGGGCCTCGACGTCGGCGATTCCCTACGCGTGCAGCTCACCCACACCGACATCGAGCGCGGCTTCATCGATTTCGCGCGCGCGCAGTAAGCGCGCCGCGCGGCGGCGACGCCGCTGAGCGACATATTGCCGTTCGCCGACATATTGCCGGATTCCCCGCAACGGTCCTAAATGCACTTACGGCCTCGCCGCACGAACTTCCCGCGCCGGGGCCGGCGGACACGGAGGTTCGCAGCCTCCGCGCGTGGAAGCAGCGAGGGGAGCGCGATTTCTCGAACGCCGGTACACGCGCCGCATTCCCTTCGCGCCCGGGCCCGTGTCAACAACGGAGGTTGTCATGAAACGCATCGCATTCCCCTTACTCGCCGCAGTCGCAATTTCGCTCGCACCGCTCGCCTATGGTCAGTCCGGTCCGCAGCCGCAGATGCAGCCCGCTCCCCAGGCGGAGCCGAGTCCACCACCGGCCGCAGATCCACCGGCAGCCGCGGCGGACACGCAGACGCCCGCGGCCACCGGCAACACGCGCCTGGCCGCGCTCGTGCCCGCGGGCCTCACACCGGAGGATGCCTGCCGTGGCTTCAAGGATCTCGGCGAGTGCTCGGCCACGCTGCACGTGAGCCAGAACCTCAACATCCCGTTCGCGGATCTCAAGGATCGGGTGACGGCGGGACAGTCGCTCAGTACCGCGATCCACGCGCTCAAGCCCAAGGCGGACTCGCGCCACGAGGCCCAGCGGGCCGAGGAGCAGGCGCGCGAGGACCTGAGCTCGCAGGGCTGAGCGGGGCTCCAATCCGTCAGCGGTGATCCGCTGGCCGCACCTTCGGACGCGGTGTTGGACGCGGTGTTGGGACGCATTGGCCCGGCACGGCGCCCGGAGGTGCGGAGCCAGCGTGACCGATGATCCTAGGGGCCGCGGGGCTGCCAGTCGCCGCCGAGCGCACGCACCAGGAGCACCGTCGCGCTGATGCGGCGGGTCTCGATGTCGACCGCGGCGAGCCGCGCCGCGAGCGCCGCGTTCTCCGTGGAGACCACCTCGAGGTAGGTCACTACGCCGCCCTTGTAACGGTACAGGGCCTGCTCGAGCGCTCCGTGCGTGGCGGTGACCGCGGCCGCCTGGCTCACGTCCTCGAGCGCCAGCTGGCGCAGCGCCGCGAGGTTGTCCTCGACATCCTGGTAGGCGCCGAGCACGGTGCCGCGATAGTTGGCGACCTGCTCGTCGTAGGAGGCGTGCGCCGCGGCCGACTGGGCCGCGTGCAATCCGGCGTCGAAGACCGTGAGCACGCCCTGCGGCCCGAGGGACCAGAAGCGGCTCGGGGCGCTGAGCCAGTTGCTGGCCTGGGTGCTCTCCTGCCCGGCGGAGCCCGTCAGGCTGAACATGGGAAAGTACGCCGCGCGCGCCACGCCGATCCCGGCGTTGGCAGCGGCGACGCGCCGCTCGGCCGCGGCGACGTCCGGCCGCCGCTCGAGGAGCTGCGAGGGCAGGCCCGGGTCGACCACCGGGATGGCGAGATCGGGCGCGAGTGGCCGCGCTGCGAGATGGAAGCCGGTGGGCGCCGACCCTACCAGCACTGCGATCGCGTGCTCGGTCTGGGCTCGCCTCAGGCGTGTATCCTCGGCCTGCGTGCGCGCGGTCTCGAGCTGGGCCTGCGCCTGCTGCACGTCGGAGAGTGCGGCGGCGCCACCCTGGTAGAGATTGCCGGTGAGCTCGAGCGCCCTGGCGTAATCGGCGACGGTCTGGTCGAGGAGCTGCTGCTGAGCGTCGAGTCCGCGCAGCGAGAAATAGTCCGTGGCGAGCTCCGCATGCACGGAGAGGTCGAGCGCCGCGGTATCGCCCGCGGTCGCCTGCTCGGTGGCGCGCGCACCGGCGACAGTGTTGCGGATGCGCCCGAAGAGATCGATCTCGTACGACAGGTCGCCGCCCACGATGAAGGTGTTGTAGACGGGCTCCGCGCCGACTGTGAAGCCGGGGGCGTTGACCGACTCGCGCTGCCGGATTGCACTCGCGTTCGCGGTGAGCGTCGGGAAATACGCGGAGCGCGCGATGCGGGTCGCAGCGCGCGCCTCCTCGAGACGCGCCAGGGCCGCCTTGAGGCTCTGGTTGGCAGCGGTGACGCGCGTCTCGAGCTCGTTCAGCTCCTCGTCATGGAACATCGTCCACCACGCGCCGCGCGGCGCATTATCCGCCGGCGTGGCGAGCTTCCATCCGCCGAGCTCCTGATAGGAGGCCGCCGGCGGCGGGGTGGGCGGACGTTCGTAATGGGGGGCGAGCGAGCAGCCGCTGAGAGCGCAGCCGGCCGCGAACGCGACGCACGCGGCTCTGCGCATCAGCTCTTTCCGGGCACAGGAGTCACGACCCGTACCTGCATGCCATCGGCGAGCGAGTCGGGCGGATTGACGATGAGAGTGTCGCCGGGCTCGAGTCCGGCGAGCACCTCGATCTCCTTGCCGAAGTCGCGACCCTGGGTGATGGCGCGCAGGTGCGCGTGGCTCGTCGAGTCGACGGTCGCCACCAGCAGCCCCTGGGCCCGAAACAGCACGGCGTTGGCGGGGATGCGCAGCGTGCCGCCGCCGTGCAGGTCGAACTCCACCTGCGCATAGGAGCCGGGCAGGAGCTCCCCGCTGCGGTTGTCGATCTGCAGCTCCACCTGCAGGGTGCGTGAGCTGGCATCGAGCGCGCGCGCGGTGGAGCTGACCTCCGCCTGGTAGCGCTTGCCGGGACGATCGGCAAACTCGAGCCCGGCGCTGAGTCCCGGATGGATCAGCCCGGCGTAGCTCTGCGGCACCGAGGT
Source organism: Gammaproteobacteria bacterium (assembly GCA_030038875.1). Lineage (GTDB taxonomy): Bacteria > Pseudomonadota > Gammaproteobacteria > Steroidobacterales > Steroidobacteraceae > 13-2-20CM-66-19. The sequence goes on from JASHQW010000018.1 coordinate 5,201, forward strand.
GTAGATGCGCAGCCGGTGGGTGTCGGCCACGCGGAACAAGGCGCTCCCCGGCGCCTCGCCGGCGTTGATCAGCGCGCCGACGTCGGTGTTGCGCTGCGTAACCACGCCGTCGAAGGGCGCGAGTACGCGCTTGAAGGACTCGAGCTCCCGCAGGCGCTGCAGGTTGGCGGCGGCGGATTGCGTGACGGCGGCCTTGGCGGCGGCATCGCCGGCGCGCTCGTCGGCGTCCTGCTTGGACACCGATTCGGTGGCGAGCAGGCCCTGCCAGCGCTCGTTGGTGGTGCGCGCCAGCTGGTAGTTGGCCTGCGCGGTGGCGAGGTCGGCCTCCGCCTGGCGCAGCTGCTGATCCACCTCCGGGGTCTCGATCTCGGCGAGCAGCTGCCCCTTCTTCACGCTCGCGCCGATGTCCGTGTACCAGATCCGCAGGTAGCCGCTGGTGCGCGCGTAGATGGGCGCCTCGTAGAACGCCTGCACGCTGCCGGGGAGCACCAGCAGGTCGGAGCCCGGTCCGCGGCTCGGGTGCGTCGTCGCCACGGTAAAGACCGCCGCATCCGCCGCGGCGCGCTCGAGCGCGATGCGGGCGCTCAGGCGGGTGAGGATTCCCCAGGCGGCGAGCACCACCGCCACGCCGGCCGCGATCAGGACATAGCGCCTGACGTGCGGATCGTGGTCGCGGGCAGAGGCGGGGGGGACTTCAGGCATCGAGGACTCCGGGGGCACGCGCCGCGGCGACCCGTCCGTGGATGAGTGTAAACACCGTCGGCACGAAAAACAGCGTCGCCACAGTCGCGAACACCAGGCCGCCGATCACCGCACGGCCGAGGGGCGCGTTCTGCTCGCCACCCTCGCCGAGGCCGATCGCCATCGGCACCATGCCGATGATCATCGCGAGCGCCGTCATGAGCACCGGGCGGAAGCGCACCACGCCGGCCTGCAGCGCTGCGTGCCGCGCATCGTCCCCCGCGTCCATGCGCTGCCGGGCGAAGCTCACCACCAGCACGCTGTTGGCGGTCGCAACTCCCATGCACATGATCGCGCCGGTAAGCGCGGGCACGCTCACGGGGGTGTGCGTGAGAAACAGCATCCATACGATCCCGGCGAGCGCCGCGGGCAGCGCGGTGCTGATGATGAACGGGTCGAGCCACGACTGGAAATTGATCACGATGAGGAGGTACACCAGCACCACCGCTCCGATCAGCCCGAGCAGGAGGCCGTTGAAGGACTCCGTCATGGTGGTGACCTGTCCGCGCACCGTTACCTTCGAGCCGCGCGGCAGAGCGTCATGAGTCGCGGCGAGCAGACTGTTGATCTGCGCCGACATGAAGCCGAGGTCCGTCCCCTGCATCGAGCCGTAGATGTCGATGACCGGCGTCGCATCGTAGTGGCTCACGACCGCGGGCCCGACGCTGCGATGAAAGCTCGCGAGGTTGGCGAGCATCTGCGCGCTGCCACCGGTGGCGCCGGGACCGGTGATCGGCGTGGTCGCGAGATCCGGCAGGGACGCGAGGCGATACTGCGGCGTCTGCGCCGCGACACTGTACTGGGTGCCACTCTGCGGGTCGATCCAGAACGAGGGGGTGGTCTGAAAGCTTCCCGAGAGCGACACCAGGAGATTGGAGGCGACGTCCTGCTCGCTGAGGCCGAGGAGAGCCGCCTTGCTGCGGTCGACCACCACGTTGATCTGCGGGTAGTCGTAGGCCTGCTGGATGCGCAGGTCCACCGCCCCTGGAATGGCGCGCATCTTCGCGAGCAGCGCGTCGGCGTACCCGCGGTTGCCGTCGACGTTGAAGCCCGCGACCTGCACGTCGATCGGCGCCGGCAGCCCGAAGTTGAGAATCTGGCTCACCATGTCCGCCGGCAGGAACGCAAAGGCGACCCCCGGGTATTTCCTCGGCAGCTCCTCCCGCAGCGCGCGCACGTACTCGTCCGTCGGCCGATGATCGGGCGTCAGGTTGACGAACACGTCGGCATCCCCGGGCCCCACGGGCGCCGAGGTCGAGTAGGTGAGGTTGATGCCGCTGTAGGGCACGCCGATGTTGTCGACGAGGCTGGCGATCTGCGCCTTCGGAATCACCTCGCGGATGCTGGCCTCGACGCGGTCGCAAAGGGCGGCGGTCTCGTCGATGCGAATGCCGGTAGGGCCGCGCAGGTGCAGCAG
>JASHQW010000111.1 GCA_030038875.1 Gammaproteobacteria bacterium
GTTCAGCAAGCTGAGCAACGTGAGCTTCGGCACCGGCAGCGGCGCCTGGGTGCGCGACGGCGACCTGATTCTCAACGTCGCCGGCCAGTCGGGCGAGCGGCAGTTCGGCGGCATGCAGATCTTCGAGCTGTCGCCGCAGCACCAGCTGCTCGCGCTCGGGCGCGCGCGCCGCGCCACCGCCGGCGCCAACAAGAAGTGGCTGCTCACCGACTATGCGGAGTCGCGCTTCTCCGACGATACCGTGAGCGCCACGCCGCCCGCCGAGCGCATCATCGAATCGAACGTCACCGCCGGCTTTCTCGGCCTCGCCGTCCAGGACCCGGACCAGCTCACGATCGGCGCGTTATGGCGGCTGATCCGCTACTACCGCAGCAATGCGCTCGATGCGCGCGAGTACGTGTTCGCCTTCTGGTCGCGCATCGCGCGCACCGTGGCCGTGGCCTTCTGCGCGTTGCTCGCGATTCCCTTCGCGCTCGGTCCGCTGCGCTCAACCGGAGCGGGCACGCGCATGCTGCTCGGCATGGTGCTCGGCATCGCCTTCTTTCTGATGCAGCGGCTGATCGAGAGCAGCACGGTGGTATTCGCGCTCAACCCGGTGGTGCTCGCCTGGCTGCCGACGGCGCTGCTCGCCGCCGTGTCTGTTGGGTTATTAGCGCGGACGCGCTAGCGGAAAAAGCCTGCGGCATTTTCCGCAGGCCAACCGTGTAGCGGTATCGTGCCCGCTACTCTAAGTGCTGGCTGCGCCCGTCTCATGGCGCGGCAGCGAATCGCCGATCGCCACCCACGGCAGCCGATCCTTCACCCATACGTGCATCGCGGGCTCGATCCGCATCGGGTCGTCGAGCGTGGCGAGCGTGACGTCGATCTCCGCGGAGCGCGCCTCGTGCCGATAGGTGAGGGAGGTGCCGCAGTGCGCGCAGAAGCCGCGCCAGACTTGCGCCGAGGAGCGGAATTCGCTCAAGCGCCCGCGCGTGATGCGCACGGCATCGCGCGCGAACGTGCCCCAGGGCACCATGGGCGCGCCGGCCGCGCGGCGGCAGCTTGCGCAATGGCAGAAGCACGGATTGCTGACCGGCCCGGAGATCTCATAGCGCAGCGCGCCGCACAGGCAGCCGCCCGCATACACGCTCTGTGTCATGCGGCCACGTTATCACTCGCTGACCGGCCGCCTGCAAATTCTCCGCCGCGGTGCGGCATGCGGCGATTGCCGCGGCGCACCAGCCGCGCACTCCAACACGGCTGAGCTCAGCCTCGGACTTTGCTGTTGGTGGGGCCGGTGCGCGGGCATACACTCCGCGGCCTCCGGCGCGTCGCCAGTGAGGCGCCGACCAACTACACGAATAACGGGAGGCACGATGAGAATCCCACTGACAGCACTGTTGGTGTTGCCCGCCGTGGCGTTCGCGGGCAGCAGCACGCTCGATGGCACGTGGAAGGCGCGGGCCGACTCGGTCAAGGTGAGCGGCAAACCGGACTCGATCCTGCTCGCCGATGGCACCTACACCTGCTCAAGCTGCAACCCGCCGCTCACGGTCAAGGCCGACGGCGCCGACCACCCGGTGTCGGGGCACGCGTACTACGACTCCGTCACCGTGAAGGTCATCAACCCGAGCTCCGTCGAGATCACCTATCACCGGGGGGGCAAGGTGAGCGGCAAGGAGACCGAGACGGTCTCCGCCGACGGCAAGACGTTCACCGCGAACTTCGTCAATTACGATGGCGCCAAGGAGGTGAAGGGAAGCTTCACCGAGAAGCGCGTGAGCGCCGGGCCGGCCGGGTCGCACGCGATCTCCGGAGGCTGGCTGCAGGATCAGCTCTCGGGGGTGAGCGACGTCGGATTGATCGTGTCGTACGAGATGGGCACTGACCACTTCAAGATGAGCTCCAATGGCCAGAGCTACGACGCGAAGTTCGACGGCAAGGAATACCCCGTCGCAGGGGATCCGGGCCACACCACCGTGACGCTGAAGAGGCTCTCGGCGAGCTCGATCGAGGAGACCGATCATCGCCAGGGCAAGGTCACCGACGTGATTCGCATCGCAACCGCTGCCGACGGCAAGACGATCAACGTCGAGGACAAGGACATGGCGCACGAGCAGACCGTGACCTGGACGCTCGACAAGCAGCAGCAGTGACCTGAGACGTTGAGGCGAGAAGTCCGGGGGCCCGCGCTCTGCGGGCTCCCTTGTCTATTTGGCGGGAAGCGCCGGCGGCGCTTCCCGCAGGCCAACCCATCGACGGCTTCGGGCTCGCGCGCAAAAGGCGCTGCGGACGCAGCGCGGCCTAACGGCCCTTTTGCGCGCTAAACAATGGGCGTGTTCGGGCGAGTGACGGGACTGCTTCAGTGCTTGTGGCCCGGGAACAGCCGGCAGTAGATACAGTCGGCGCCGGTCGGGTTGTCGAGCATGAAGTGCCGCACCCAGTAGCCCTCGCCGCGCGAGGCGGCGTGCTCGAAGGGCTGCTTCTCGAGATCGTGGCCGACGACCTCCACCGCGCCTTCGCCCTCGAGGATCTCGGCGGCGCGCTCGGTCTCGATGGCGCCGCGCGGATGCACGGTGATAGTGGCGGCGCCCCCCTCGACCCGCTCCGCCAGGCCCTCGACGAACGGACGTTCGTCCTCCTTGCTCAGCAGCGTGCGGAAGTACTGCACGAACCTGTCATGTGTCGACCCCGCGGG
>JASHQW010000112.1 GCA_030038875.1 Gammaproteobacteria bacterium
CTCATGATGCAGAAGTATCCGGAGCAGAAGGCATTGCCGCTGCCCATGCCGAAGTTCGCCGATGTGCGCGTGTTCCGCGTGACGCCGAAGGTGATCTCGGTGCTCGATTACTCGAAGGGCTTCGGACACACCGATCTCGTGCCCTGCTGAAGAAGGCGCCGCGGGCCCGTGCGTCGAGGCGCTGCTTCGCGGCCCTAGTCGCGACGCGCGAGCATCGCGCCCAGGGCAAAGGCGACCAGCGCCGTCACGAGCATCGATTCCCAGGGATTGCGACGTATCGAGCGGTCTGCCGCCGTCGCCGCGTGGCGGAGGCGGTCCTCGACCGCCCCTTCGAAGTCTTTGACGCGTTTCCGTGCCTGGTCAACCTGCTTGTGAAAGCGGTCCACGACCCCGCTGAGGCCGCGAGCGCCGTTGCCTTTCGCCACCTCGGCGACGATTCCCTCCATCGCCTCGAGCACGCTCTGAAGCTCCTCGACCATCTGCTCTGTCTTCATTTGAGCAATCTCCACTGCACACGCGGCAGTCTTGCAGGAGCTCCCGGCGCTTCCCATGCGCACTTTCCGCAGGCTGGTATTCTGCTTACATGAGCCTCCCCTCCGCCGACGCGCGTAACGCCGACCAGGTCGCCTACTGGAACGGCCCGGCCGGGCAACGCTGGGTGCAGCGGCAGCAGGAGCAGGATGCGCTGCTTGCGCCGGTCGCCGACATGCTGCTCGCTCGCGCGGCCGCGGGCGCCGGCGAGCTCGTGCTCGATATCGGTTGTGGCTGGGGCGGCACCGCATTTGCGCTCGCCAGGCGTGTAGCGCCGGGCGGCCGGGTGCTCGGCGTGGATGTCTCGGAGCTCATGCTGGCGCGGGCGCGGGAGCTCGCGCCGCGGGGACTGCCGGTCGAATTCGTGTTGGGCGACGCGACGGTCTATCCCTTCGAGCCCGCGAAGGCGGATCTTCTCTTTTCCCGCTTCGGCGTGATGTTCTTCGCCGATCCGGCGCGCTCCTTCGCGAATATGCGCAAGGGTCTGCGCAGCGGCGCGCGCCTCGCGTTTGCCTGCTGGCGCGAGCCGCGCGAGAACCCCTGGCTGATGCTGCCGCTGCAGGCAGCCTATCGTCACGTGCCGCGTCTCCCCGAAGTCGGACCCGAGGATCCCGGTGCGTTCTCTTTCGCGGCTGAGTCCCGGGTGCGCGATCTCCTCGGACGTGCGGGCTTTGCCGCCGTTCAACTCGAGCCGGTCGGGCTCACGCTCGATGTCGCCATTGGCGAAGGGCTCGACACCGCGGTCGGTACGGCCGTCGGAATCGGTCCCACGAGCCGCGCGCTCGAGGGGCAGCCCGCCGCGCTGCAGGCCGCCGCCATTCAATCGATCCGTGCGGCGCTCGCCGCATATCAGGTCGGAAATCGCGTGCCGCTTGCCGGCGCGATCTGGATCGTCACCGCGGTCAATCCCTGAACGGCCCTACGGCGTAAACGTGACCCCGACGACGTAGATGGGATCGACCGGATTGCCGGGCGCGTGCGCCCATCCGTGGGTCCAGCGCACCTTGACCTCGGGGCGCAACGCCAGTTGCCGCGAGCCGTCCGCGCTCTCCCATAAGCGCACCAGCACCCCGGTGGCGGGCTCAGCCATGAATTCGGTGTGTGCCGCGAGTCCGGTCTGCGGCGCCGCAGTGTTGCGGATCGCGCCCGCGCCTGCGCTCACGAATGGTGCGATACGCCCGTCGCGGTTGAACAGCCGCAGGAGGGAAAACCCACCCGCATCGAGATCGGTATGTCCGGAGCCCGAACGCTGGCGGAGCGAGGCGCCGTTCAGGTCGAGCTCCACACGCCACTCGGGTGACAGCGGGATTCCGACGTCGAGCCCGTACACAGGCGCGCTGCCCGTGGCGTGCCACGGCTTGTCGGGCGTAACGCCGCCGAGGTACGGGTCGACGTATAACTGCGCGTGCGCCCGCGGCACGTGCGCCGCGGCCGCGAGAGACAGAGCCCACAGGACCGGCGGCAGCCGTCTTCTCCCCGAATCACGATATCTCTGCCGGTCCATGCGCGCCTCACCCCAGTCGGCCAGCCCATTATGCGGCCGATGCCTTAAGATTCCGCTGATGCACACGGAACCGTTCGCAACCCACCACCGGCGCATCCTCGGGGAGCTCGAGACTCGGCTGGCGCAGCGGGCGGCCTTTACGCTCTGTGTGGTCGTCCACGCTGCGGGCTCCACTTACCGAAAGCCGGGCGCCCTCGCCCTGGTGGGCGCGGACGGCTCGCGCCTCGGCGTCATCTCGGGCGGCTGCCTCGAGTCGGACCTCGAGTCCGCCGCGCGCGCGGCGCTCGAGGAGAAGCGCCCGCGGGTCGCGCTCTTCGATACGCGCAGCGACGATGACCTCGTGTTCGGCTCGGGCTCGGGCTGTCGCGGGCAGATGCAGGTGTTGCTGCTGCCGGTGGCTCCCGGTGCGCCGCACCCGCTGTGCGAGGCGCTGTTGTCGGCCGAGCGCGCTCAGCGGCCGCTGAAGGCGGCGCTCGTCACGAGCGGTCCGCACGTCGGCAGCGGCTTTCTCTGGTCGGCGAATGTCGAGACGGAGATTCCGCCACGCGTCGAGCCGGCGCGCGCGCTCAAAGGGCGCGCGGCGGGCGAGCACCGCCTCGAGGACGGCCTCACCTGCGCCGTCGTGCTGTTCGCTCCCTCGCCGCGCGTCATGCTCGTCGGCGCCGGTCCCGAAGCCCCCGCCCTCGTCCACATCGCCAATCAGCTCGGATGGCGCGTCATCGTCTCGGACCATCGCGAGGTGCTGCTCGCCACGCACGGCGCCGGCGCCGAGCGCACGATCTGTGCGCGTCCGGCCGCGGCGCTCGCCGCCCTCGGCGAGCAGCGGCTCGATGCCTGCATCGTAATGACCCACACGGCGGCCAACGACCGCGAGGCGCTCGCCGCCCTCGCCCGGCGCGCCGATCCTTTCATCGGGCTGCTCGGGCCGCCGGCGCGTCGCGACGAGCTGCTCGCCGAGCTCGATCCGGGGGCGCGCGCCGTCCTCACGCCGCGCCTGCATGCGCCGGTCGGCATCAGGCTCGGAGGCCACGGACCGGAGATGCTGGCACTCTCGATCTGCGCCGAGCTGCAGCGCTTTCTCGCGAGCGAAAACGAGCTGCGGGGCTAGGCCGGCCAGCGCAGGGCATGGCCGGTGCGGCGCTCGAAGCTCGCGAGGTCTGCGGGCGTGTCGATGTCGACCGTGAAGCGCCGGTTGTCGGTGTCGAAGTGCGACACCGCTTCAGGGTGCGCATGGCGCCATTGGCGGCAGCCGATGCGGGCATCGCCCGCGAGGATCTGCTCGCGGACCTCCGCGCTGAAGATCACCGGGTTGCCCGGGTCTCCGGCCACCCGCGGCACGACTACTGACGTCCCCTCGGGCCGCTTCTTGAAAGCGCCGATGACTTCGGTGATGTCCTCGGCGTCGATGAGCGGCTGATCGGCGAGCGCCACCAGCACCGCATCGGCTGCGGGATTCAGCGCGGCCAACCCCAGGCGCTGCGAAGACATCTGGCCGTCGTCGGGCCGTGGGTTGTGAACGAGAGTCACGGGGAAGGACTCGATCACGGGCAGGATGCTCGCCGCGTGATGGCCGAGCACGACCACGAGATCGTCGATCCCGGCGCCGGAAAGCGCGATCAGCTGACGCAGCACCAGCGGCACGCCGCCAAGCTCGAGCAATGCCTTGGGCCGCCCCCCGAGGCGCTCGCCCCGGCCCGCCGCGAGCAGCACGGCGCCGACCGACATGCGGCTGTAGAGGCCGCTCTGCTTGAGAAGACAGCCCACCTCAGTGCCCGCAGCAACCCTTGTGGGGGCCGTGCGCCGGCTGGGCGCTTGCGGCCACGTCCTCGGTCTGGGCCACCCCTTCTGCCGCGAGGACCGGTTCCACCGCGTCGTGCCCGGCGCGGCGCGCGGCGACGACGGCGGCCAGCACCGAAAGCGCGATCTCCTCGGGCGTCTGCGCGCCGATCGGCGCACCCGCAGGCGCGACGATCGCATTCACCGCCGCCGGGTCGTGCTGCGCACCGATCAGAAGGTCGCGCAGCACCTGTGCCTTGCGGGCGCTGGCGACCAACCATATTTTCCGGGCCTTGAGCGCCAGCGCCGCGCGCAAGCCCTGAAGATCGCGCCGCCCCTGCGTGGCGACCACGATGAGGGCAGCGGGTGCGACCTGACCGGTCAAGCCTCCGGTGTCGTCCGTCTCGATCACCTGGCTGGCGTCGGGGAATCGCTCCCGGTCGGCGCCCTTGGCGACCACGGTGACCTGAAGCCCGACCCGCGGCGCGAGCCCGGCGAGCGCGACCGCGACCGGCGAGTCGCCAATGATCACCAGCCGGGTCGGCGGCAGGATCGGGTCGATGAAGAGCTCGAGCGTGCCGCCCGAGTGACAGCTCATGCCGAACTCGGCCACATCGCGCAGCAGGGCCTGCGCGTCCCGCGGTGCTTCCTCCTCTGCGGGGGCGATGCGGATGAGGCGCGCGCGACCGTCTTTGAGCGCCTCGCGCACCGTGTGCAGTACCGCCGGCTGCGCGCAGCCTCCGCCGATCCAGCCGTGCACGATGCCCTGCGCGGTCACCAGCGCCTTATCACCGGGGCGCGCCGAGGCTGGCGGCTCGGTGCGCACCACGCTTACCAGGGCGTAGGGCTGGCCCTGCTCCTGCAGCCGCTGCGCGGCGGCGAACAGATCGTTGCTGACGTCGGTCATTTGAGCGCCTCGATGATTCTGGGAAGCGCCGCTTCCAGGCTACGAAGATCCCCGCCCGCGGCGAAGAGGTCAAGGTGCGGGAGCGCCGCCTGCATGCCGCCGCTCACCGGCGCGTAGTCGGCACGGCCGGCGAGCGGATTGATCCACACGATGCGCCGCGCCCGCCGGCGCAGCTCCGCGAGCGCGCCCGTGAGCCTCGCCGGGTCGCCGGCGTCGTAGCCGTCGCTCAGGATGATCACCGCGGTGCGCGCGTGCACGCAGCGCGGTGCGTGCTCGCGGTTGAACTCCTCGAGGCTTGCGCCGATCCGCGTGCCTCCCGCCCAGCCCTGGGCCAGCAGGTGCAGCCGTTCCTGTGCCCGGTAAGGGTCGCGGTCGTGGAGCGCCTCCGACACGGCGGTGAGGCGGGTATGAAAGATGAAGCTGCGCAGGTCGGTGAGCTCGGCGGCGAGCGCCCGCGCGAGACGCAGATAAAAGAAGCTGTAGGCCGCCATGGAGCGGCTGACGTCGATGAGCAGCACCAGGCGGGGCCGCACGCGCCGGTGAGCGCGCCACGCGAGCTTGAGCGGCGTGCCACCGGTCGCGACACTGCGGCGGATCGTCGCCGGAAGATCGAGCCGCCGCCCGCGCCGCGCGCGCGCCGCGCGCCGCAGCCGGATCGCCTTCAACCGCCGCGCGAAGCGGCGCATCAGCACCTCGATCTCGAGAAGCTGCGCAGGGTCGGTGAGCGCGCGAAAGTCCGCCGAGCCGAGCGCCTCGCGCTCGCTCGCTACCTCGCGCCGCCGCGTGGCGTCCGTCTCATCGCCCTGTGCCCCGGCCGCGGACGGCGCGCGGGCACCCGTCGCGCCGCGTCCGGCGGCGCGGCGCTCCAGCGCCTGCCAGTGATTGGCCGGCAGGAACCAGGCATCGAACAGCGGATCGAAGCGCCGCCACTCGGCGCTGCGCCCACAGAGCAGCGCCTTCAGCGACCAGCGCAGCGGCGCCGCCTCGAGCACGCCGACGCGCTCGGCCGTGCGCAGCACCTCGACCGCATCGCCCCCTCCGACCATGAAACCATTGGCGCGCAGAAACGCCGGGAAGCCTGCGAGGCGCTCGGCCGCGCGCGTCTCGAGCGCCGCTGCCGCCCGCTTCAGCATGCGGCCGCCAGGCGCGCCACGACCTCGCGCGGAAAGGCCGCGCGATCGTCACGCGTCTTGACGAGCGCGCTCAGGCTCTCGAGGATGCGCTCGGCCGCATCGGCGTCGATCACGGCGACCTCGAGCGAGAGCAGCGCCGCGGTCCAGTCGAGCGTCTCGGCGATGCCCGGCTTTTTCTTGAGGTCCATGAGACGCACCGCCTGCACGAACGCCACGATCTGCCGCGCCAGCGCCTCAGCGACTTCGGGCGCCCGGGCGCGCACGATCGCGAATTCCTTTTCGTAATCCGGATAATCGATGTACTGGTAGAGGCAGCGCCGGCGCAGCGCGTCCGAGAGCTCGCGCGTCCCGTTGGAGGTGATCACCACGAGCGGCCGGCTCGTGGCGCGCACCGTGCCGAGCTCCGGGATCGAGAGCTGAAAGTCCGAAAGCAGCTCGAGAAGGAACGCCTCGAAGGCCTCGTCCGCACGGTCGATCTCGTCGATGAGCAGCACCGCGGACCTGTCGCCGCTGATGGCCTCGAGCAGCGGGCGCTTGAGGAGATAGCGCTCGGAGAAGATGTCCTGCTCCTTCTGCTCGATGCCGCGCTCGTCGTGCTCGAGCAGCTTGATGGCGAGCAGCTGGCGCTGGTAATTCCATTCGTACATGGCCGAGTGCGCATCGAGCCCTTCGTAGCACTGCAGCCGGATGAGCCGC
>JASHQW010000113.1 GCA_030038875.1 Gammaproteobacteria bacterium
TCGACGACGTCGAGACCATGCTGGCGCGCGTCGACCTCGACATTGCGCAGCACTACGATGCGCTCGCGCCCGAGGGGCTGCGGCGCTTCGCCGGCAGTATCCGCGCGGAGTACCTAGCGGCCTGCCAGCGGATCCTCGCCATCAAGGACAGCCGCGCGCTGCTCGACTCCGATCCGACGATGCAACGCTCGATCCAGCTGCGCAACCCTTACGTCGATCCGATGAACCTGATGCAGGTGGACCTGCTCAAACGCTGGCGTGCGCGCGGACGCGAGGACCGTGACCTCTTCGAGGCGCTGCTGGCGAGCGTCCGTGGCATCGCCCAGGGGCTGCAGGCGAGCGGCTGACGCACGTGAGCCCGCAAGAAACCCATCGCACCCTCACCGTCCGTCGGGCCGCGGCGGCGGACGTGCCGCTCGTCCTGGCCTTCATCCGCGAGCTCGCCGTCTACGAGCACCTCGAGCACGAGGTGGTCGCCACGGAAGCGGACCTGCACGCGGCGCTCTTCGGGCCGCGCACCTCTGCGGAGGTCGCCCTCGCCTGCCTCGACGGGCAGCCGGTCGGGTTCGCCCTCTACTTCCACAACTTCTCGACCTTCGTCGGCAAGCCCGGGATCTACCTCGAGGACCTCTTCGTGCGGCCCGAGGCGCGCGGCTTGGGCGCCGGCAAGCGCCTGTTCGCCTATCTGGCAAATACCGCGCTCGAGCGCGGCTGCGCACGACTCGACTGGGCCGTGCTCGACTGGAACGAGCCCTCGATCGGCTTCTACCGCAGCCTCGGCGCCGTCGATCAGAGCGAGTGGACCACCTACCGGCTGGATGGCCCGGCCCTCGCGCGGCTCGCGCAGGAGTACTGATGGCGAGCGTCCTGGTCAGAAGCTTCGCGATCTCCCTCGACGGCTACGGCGCGGGGCCTGACCAGAGCCTCGGGAACCCGCTCGGCGTGCGCGGTCCCGAGCTGATGGAGTGGTTTTTCGCGACGAGGTCCTGGCGGCGCATGCACGGTGAGGACGGCGGCGAGGTCGGGGTCGACGACGCTGTGGCCGCGCAGGGCTTCGAGAATGTCGGCGCCTGGATCCTCGGGCGCAACATGTTCGGGCCCGTGCGCGGGCCCTGGCCGGACGAGAGCTGGAAGGGCTGGTGGGGCGAGGAGCCGCCATACCACACCCCCGTTTTCGTGCTCACGCATCACGCCCGCGCGCCGCTCGCCATGAAGGGAGGCACCGTCTTCCATTTCGTCACTGACGGGATTCACGCGGCGCTCGAGCAGGCGCGCGCCACGGCCAGCGGCCGCGACGTACGCGTGGGCGGAGGCGTCGCCACCATCCGGCAGTATCTGCGCGAGGGCCTCATCGATGAGCTGCATCTCGCGGTCCGGCCGGTGCTGCTCGGCTCGGGCGAGCCTCTGTTCGAGGACCTCGATCTGCGCGCACTCGGCTACGAATGCACTGGCCACTTCCCGGGCGAGCGCGCCATTCACGTCTTTCTCCGGCGCCGCGCGCGCCGCCCGGGCGAGTGAGGAGAGCCCGATGCGACCGCGGCAGACCCGCCGGGACTTTCTCAAGACCGCCTCCGCGGCCGGCGCGGCCGCGCTCGCGCCGCAGCTGTTGCGGGCCGCGCGGGCCAATGCGGCGACGCCGGCGCACCCCAACCTGGTGTTCTTCCTCGGCGAGGGGGCGCGCTGGGACGAGTCCTCGCTCGCGGGCAACAAGCTCCTCAGGACGCCGCACATCGACCGCATCGGGCGCGAGGGTGCGGTGTTCGAGAACGCCTTCTGCATCAACTCGCTGTGCCTGCCGGCGCGCGCCACGATCCTCTCCGGCCTCTATTCGCATACCACGGGCGCGGTCGACAACCAGCACAGCCGCGTGCCGCGCAGATTTCCCATCGTCAGCGATCTCATCCGGCGCCAGGGCTACGAGATCGCCTTCATCGGCAAGTCCCACGTCGAGGGCTCGCTGATGGACCACTACTGGGACTATTACTTCGGCTTCGCGGGTCAGGCGGACTACCAGTGTCCGATCGTCGTCGAGGGGGTGCGGGGCCGCTTCGGTCCGCCGCGCCAGTATCACGAGTACGTCGACGATCTCCTGACGCGCAAGGCGATCGCCTGGCTCGGGCAGGCGCATGCGCGGCCCTTCTGCCTGTTCCTGTGGTTCTATGCGCCGCATGCTCCCTTCGACCGCCCGCTGCGCATGGTGAACGATTTCAACGGCGTCGCCATACCGAAGCCGGCGAGCTTCGACGAGTACCTGACGGGCTACGCGGGCAAGCCGCACGGAGTGATCGAGGCGCGCAACAAGATCGGCTTCCAGTTCCTCGAGCGCGATGCGCCGCGCTCACTCGAGGAACTGGTCAAGGACCATTACTGCGGCATCGAGTCGAACGATGAGAACATCGGCCAGGTGCTCGGGATGCTCGAGAGCGCCGGCACGCTCGATGACACCGCGATCCTGTGGAGCTCGGACCACGGCTTCTTCCTCGGCGAGCACCGCTTCTACGACAAGCGCCTGATGTACGAGCCCTCGATCCGCATCCCGCTCATGATCCGCTATCCGCGGCGCATCCGGGCCGGCACCACCTCGCCGCGCATGGCGCTCAACCTCGATCTCGCGCCGACGCTGCTCGATCTGGCGCAAGCGCCGCCCGAGAGCCACTTCCAGGGCGAGAGCCTCCTGCAGCTGGCCGCGGAGCCGGAGCGCCCGTGGCGCACGGACTGGCTGTACGAGTACTACGAGTACCCGGGCAACGAAGAGGTGAGGCCCTGCCGCGGCGTGCGCACCGAGCGCCACAAGTACATCCACTACTTCACGGCACCGGAGGAGTTCGAGCTCTACGACCTCGAGGCGGATCCGGCCGAGTTGCACAACCTCTACGGCGACCCGGGGCACGCCGAGCTCACCCGGCAGCTCGCGGGGCGCCTCGAGGAGCTGCGCCGCGAGACTGGCGACCATTACGCCTGGCAGCGAACCGCATTGCTGAAACAGCAGACCGCATTGGATGCGTGCGAGAAGCCCTGATCTCACGGGCCGCCGGACCCATTGCCTGGCGCCGGACGCAGGCGTAGGGTGTACTGCAGTCGCGCTACCGCAGCTCGGGCGACTCAACCATTAACTTAAGTCCCATGCTGTGCGCGGCCGTCCCCTGGCAATGCGCAGCGCTAGACCACACGCCATTGCAAGACAGTACCGCAGCGCGGCGCTGTATCTGATCATTGCGCTTTCTTTGCTGGCAGCCGCGGCGCTCTACCTGATACTGAAGGAGCGAGAGCAGGTGTGGACGGCCGCGCGGCGCAATACCCTGAACGTCGCCGTCGGTTTGCAGAGCACGACGACGGCGCTGCTGGAGCAATCTGCGGGGACCTTGCGGGGGATCGTGAGCCACCTTGGGCGGCAGCAGGGACGCTCCGCTCAACAGATGCTCGCGATCATGCGCGACGCAGCGCAATTCGAGTCCGTATCAGCATACCTTGGTTTCAAGGGTGCCAGCCCGGATCAGTCTCTGCTCATCAATCACGCGGGCGAGCTCGCCGGCGCGGATGTCCTGCTCCAGGTGCAAGGACGAATCCCGCCTGCCTCGAGCGAGGGTCTCGAGCTGCACCATCTGATCCAGCTGCCGGGGAACGCGCGGTGGTTTGTGCCGCTGACGATCGGCGTGCCGCGCGCCGATCGGGGATTCGATACGGCCTACGCGCTGGTGCCGGCCCAGCGTGTACTGACCGGGACCGACAGTCTGCGCTTGTTGCCCGACGGATGGATCAGCATCGTGACCACCCGCGGCGTGAGGCTCCTCAGTTACTCCAAGGATCAGGACAAGCTCGAGGTGGTCTGGCCTGACCTTCCCGGGGGGTTGCTCTCCCGGCAGACTGCGACGCCCACCGGCACTCTTGAATTGCGCGGGCCCGTCGATGGGCTGCAGTACATCGCCAGCTGGTCCGGCTCCGCCAGTCTGCCTTTTTTCGTCGCGGCATCGGTTCCGGTATCGATGCTTTATCAGCTCTGGCTCCATCAGGCGAGCGCGCCGGGGATCGTTCTTCTCCTGGGACTGGTGGGGATCGTGGCCTTCGCGATCCGCTTGCGACGCTCCCTGTTGAAGGAGCAGGCCTACGTGACGCGGCAGGACTATCTGGCCAGTCACGACACGCTCACCGGGCTGTTGAATCGTGACGCATTGCTGCGCTCGCTGCAGGAGGCAATCAGCGCGCGACCGAAGGAGCCTTTTGCCGTGGTGCTCCTCGATCTCAATCGCTTCAAGGATATCAACGACACCCTGGGTCATGCCGCCGGGGATCAGGTTCTCATCGAGCTCGGCCGCCGGCTCAGCACGCGCCTGCCGCAGGAGGATTCCCGCCTCGCACGCCTCGGCGGCGACGAGCTCGCCGTGTTCTCACGTCGCGGCGACATTGCGCAGCAGCTCGAAGAGCTCTGTGCGGAGCTGCAAGCCATCATCGGCAGCAGCATGCTGATCGGCGCGGTCGAGCTCAACATGACCGCCAGCATGGGAGCGGTGCTCTACCCGAACGATGCCACTACGCCTTTCGAGCTGCTGCGCTGTGCCGACATTGCGGTGCACGCGGCCAAGGATGCCTTGAAACCCTGGGTCCGCTACCACCCGGGGCTGGATAACTTCACGCCGGACATGCTGGCGCTCAAATCGGAATTTGCGCGGGCGCTCAACGAAGGCGAAATCGCGCTGGTGTATCAGCCCAAGGTGCGCATCCGGGACGGTGCCTGGGTTGGATTCGAGGCGCTGTCGCGCTGGACCCATCCGCGACTGGGTCCGGTTCCGCCGGGCAGGTTTGTGCCCCTGGCGGAGAACTCCGAGCTCATCCACCCCTTCACGCAGCACGTGCTCAAGACGGCGATCAGGCAGGCCGAGCACTGGCATGCGGCCGGCTACAGTCTGCCGGTCTCGGTCAACATCAGTGCCAACAACCTGCTCGATCACGGCTTCGTCGATCGACTCCGCGGGCTGCTGCGAAGCGCCGTACTGCCGCCGCATCTGCTCGAGCTCGAGGTGACGGAAAGCGCCGTCATGCGGGACCCCGAGACCATGCTCACGAGGCTGACGGAGATCCGGGATCTCGGAGTGAAGCTCTCGATCGATGACTTCGGTACCGGCTATGCCTCACTCTCGTACCTCAAGCGACTTCCGGTCACCGAGTTGAAAATCGACAAGAGCTTCGTCACGCGCCTCGATGAGGACGCCGCCGATCAGCGCATCGTGAAAAGCTCCATTCAGCTTGCCCAGAGCTTCGGCATGACGGTGGTCGCCGAAGGCGTCGAATCGGAGCCGGTCGCCGAACGGCTGCGCGAGTACGGATGCGCCTATGCTCAGGGCTTTCACTTTGCCCGCCCGCTCGCGGCCGAGGAGATCGAGCGTCGCCGCGCGAACTTCGCACACGCGGGCGCGGAGGGCCCGGAAGCTAACTCCGCCGAAGCGAAGCCCATGTAGGACCGCGGGAACCCGATGGCGACGCCTCACGGGCGGCGGTACACCACGCCGTCCTTCATCACCAGGACCACGTGCTCGAGCGCCGCGATGTCCGCGCTCGGATCGCCGCTCACCGCGACCATGTCCGCCAGCATCCCCGCTCGCAAGCGGCCGAGGTCGGCCTCGCGGCGCAGGATCTTGGCGTCCGTGGCGGTCGCGGCGGTCAGCGCCTCGATGGGCGTCAGCCCCAAGCGCACCATCCATTCGAGCTCGCGATAGTTGGTGCCGTGAGCGAAGACGCCCACGTCGCTCCCGCAGCCGATGGTGACGTGCGCCTCCCGGGCGTAGCGGAACGCCTGTGCGGCACGCGCCATGCCGGGTGTCGGCGCACTCGTGCCGCGCACGTAGTGCTCGAAGTACTCCCCGTAGGCTTCCTCGGCGGTGAGCGTCGGCAGGTAGGCCACGGCATGCGCGGCCATGAGACGGAAGATCTCGGGCGTGCCGGAGAAACCGTGCTCGATGGTGTCGACGCCGGCGAGCGTGGCGCGCCGCATTCCCTCCGCCGTGGTCGCGTGCGCCGCTACCGGCCGGCCCGATGAATGCGCGGTCTCAACCAGCGCCCGAAGCTCCTCCTCGCTGAAGGTCGGCTGCTGCGTGCCGCCCGGACCCCAGCGGTAGTCGGCGTACACTTTGATCCAGTCGGCGCCGCGTCCGGCCTGCTCGCGCACCGCGCGGATCACCTCGGGGATGCCGCTCGCCTCCTCGGCCCCCTGCGGCGTGCAGCACACGTCGGGCCGCAACCCCCGCGGCGCCGGGCCGTAGCTTCCCGTCGCGACGATGGCGCGCGTGGCGACGAACAGGCGCGGGCCGTCGATCAAGCCGTCCTCGATCGCCTGACGCAATGAGAGGTCGGCGTACTCCGCGCCCTCGGTGCCGAGGTCGCGCAGCGTGGTGAAGCCGGCCATGAGTGTGGCGCGCGCCTGCACCGCGGCGCGCAGCGTGCGGTAGGGCACCGGCTCCTTCAGCACCTGATCGTTCCACAGAGTCTCGTTGTAGGGATGCAGGAACAGGTGCGAGTGAATGTCCATGAGACCGGGGAGGAGCGTTGCGCCCGGCAGCCCGATCACCTGCGCCCCCGCAGGCGCATGCACATCGGCCGCGGGACCGACCGCCACGATGTGCGCGCCGGCGGTGAGCACCACCCAGCCCCGATGCAGCGGCTCGCCGGCGGTCCACACCTGCTCAGGTATCAGCAGCACGGCCCCCGTGGCCGCGGCGGCGCCGGCGGCCGTGGAGACCGCTGCGCCCAAGGCGCAAAGCGCGGCGGCGGCAAGGGCACGCCGGGCGTGAGTGCTCATCATGTCTCCCCCGGTGCCGCTGCAGACGGCGGCTTGATCGCCCCTAGCGGTCCGGGCCCATCAGCACCGTCGTGTCGTAGCTCTCGAAGCCCTGGATGGCGCGGCCGTAGGCGTTGAACACCAGACGTTCCGCGACCTTGTCGGCGCGCGGGGTGAGCAGCATCCGCAGCACCACGTCGTCGGCCGGCCGCGTCGCATCGTCGGCGAGCAGCTGCTCCACCACGCGCGTCAGGCGGAGCACGAGCTCGTTGACGAAGCGCAGGTGCGCACCGTCCTGCACCTGCTCGGCGCCCGGACCGTAGGTGGCGCGGGCCTCTTCCGCGAGCTCGTGCAGGAACAGATTCAGCAGCCGCGCCTTGTCGACGACGCGCAGATCGCCGAAGAACTCGATCTCGGAATTGAGGTTCATGGCTGCCTCATGCGAGAAACGCTCGAGTGAGGTTAAGCCGAGGTCGGGAAAAAGTCGATCGGTTTGGTGGCGGTGACGGCGTCGACGTCTTCGGGCTGGAACTGGAAGAGGCGCACCAGCGCGATGATCTTCTGCTCGAGCTCGGGATCCTTGAGCTCGCTCGACACCACACGGCACATGGTCACCGTCCCGTTGGGGGCGATGGTGAACTCGAGCACGAGTTTCCCTTGCAGCTCCGCATTCTCGCGCAAGGCGCGCGCATACAGGTTGTAGATGCGTCCCTTGTTGCGGTCGAAAACCAGCGCGATCTCCTCGGGCGAGCGCGCCGGCTTGCCGCCGCCGCCCGAGTGGACGTTGCGGTTCGCGGCGCTGGCGAGCGCGACCGCGGAGGTGATCGCGGTGGCGGTGTGGCCGGTGAGCGAGCCGGCGCCCGTGCCGAAGCCGCGGCTCGCGTTGGCCGAGGTGATGCCGCCCGAGCCCGCGCCGACCTTCGAGGTGATGAGGGAGCGCTCGGCATGCGAGTCGGCGCCGACCGAGCCTGAGAGATTCTTGGTCTGCAGCGGCGTCAGATCCATCTGCTCGCGCAGGTCGGCGAGCTCGTCCTTCACCTGATTCAGCTGGCGCTCGGCCTTGCGGTGCGCGAGCTCCTTGAGATCGACCGGCGGCGGCGGGGGCTTCACCATCGCCACTTTGGGCTCGATCTTCGGCTGCTCCACCGGTTTCGGCGGCGGCGGCGGCGGCTTCGGCTTGTTCTCGAGCATCACCTTCGCGAGCCGCGTCGGAATGTCCTGCGCCACCTCGCGCTTCGGCGTGGGCAGCAGCGGAAAGAGGATGCCGAGCACCACCAGGATGACGAGCAGCACCCGCAGTATCTTGCGGAAGCGCTCGTTCGACTCCGGGTCGTCTTCCCAGGGCAGCTCGTATTCGCGGTAATAGGGGGCGAGGATCATGCGCGCGCTAACCCGGCTTCACTTGGCCGGCGGCTACCGGCTTTTCCTTCTGGATCACGGCGAGCGAAATCTTGCCGTAATCGGCGTCGGTGCAGGTCTGCATGACGCGCTTCAGGACGTCGTAGGGCAGCGACTTGTCCGCCATGATGGTGATCTCGCGCTGCGCGATGTCCTGCTCCGTGATGGCCTGGCCCACCAGCATCGGGCGCTTGAGCGCCGCGGTGAGCGGCGCGATCAGCGGGCCCGGTGCGGTCTGGATCTCCTTCACCGTCGCGATGTACTCGCCCTGCACGAACAGGTCATCACGGGTGATCATGACCACCACCGACTGCTTCGGCGCCGTCTGGGCGATCGACTGCGGGATCTCGATGCCCTTGGAGTTCTGGATTATC
Source organism: Gammaproteobacteria bacterium (assembly GCA_030038875.1). GTDB lineage: Bacteria > Pseudomonadota > Gammaproteobacteria > Steroidobacterales > Steroidobacteraceae > 13-2-20CM-66-19. The sequence goes on from JASHQW010000113.1 coordinate 8,542, forward strand.
TCGACCTCGGTCGAGTACACCAGCAGGAATGCCACCATCACCGACAGGATGTCGATGAGCGGGATGAGGTTGAGCTGCGCGTCCGCCCTGTGCCGCAGGTGATGCTGCGCCATGCGCCGGGCGCGGTTCGACATGCTCATGAATGACCTCCGCCGCCCACGGCGGCTCGCGGCGCGCTGGCCGCGGGTGCTCCGGCGACCGGAGCGGGGCCGCCCGGCGCCTCGGTGGTCGAGGGCGCATCGCCGATCGAGATGTCGGGGAACAGCTCCGCCTGCACCGTGCTCATGCCCTGCCCCATCTCGAACACGCGCACCCGGTCCATGACCTGCACCAGCGTGTCATAGGGCGTATCGGACTCGAGCAGGATGCTGGCGTCGGTCTTGTCGGGAAACCTGGCCTTCACGCGCTTGAGGTACTCGGTCAGGTCGTCGTAGTCGTAGCCGGCCGCGGTGTTCGGGAAGGTGGCGAGCGGGCCGGTGTTGCGGTCGGCGACCTGCAGCAGGTCCTTGCGCACCATCACCTCGAGCTGCAGCCCCGGCGGCGGCTCCTTCCACGATGTGTTGGGCGGCGGCAGGTTCAGCTGCAGGATCACGGTGCGGGAGAACACCGCGGTCATCAGCAGGAAGGTGACCAACACCGTGAAGATGTCGATCATCGGCACGAGCAGCAGCTCGGCCGGCTTGCGCGAGTGGCGCTCCAGCTTGCGGATTTGATAAGAGCGGCGCATGCAGTTCCTTCAGCCGTTGGGTGCGCGCGGGGGCGGTGCGGGCTCAGGCGGCTGCGGGCGCCGCCTGCCGCTCGGTGATGGCGTTCAGGAACTTCACCGACGCCATCTCCAGACTGTCGATCACATCGGTGGTCTTGGTCTGCAGCCACGCGTGAATGAACAGCAGCGGTACTGCGGTCATCAGGCCGAAGGCGGTGCAGTTCATCGCCACCGAGATGCTGGCCGAGAGCAGGTTGGCCTTCTCCGCCGGGTTCACGGTCGCCACCGCGGCGAAGGCGCGGATCAGACCCATCACGGTGCCGAGGAGTCCGAGCAGCGTCGCGAGATTGGCGAAGGTCGCCAGATAATGCGTCCGCTTCTCGAGCTTGGGCACGACTTCCATCAGGCTCTCCTCCATCGCCTTCTCGATGTCATCGCGCCGGCGGGCCGAGGTGATGCGCGCCAGGCCGTAATTGAGGATGTGCCCGATGGCCGACGAGGACTTCGAGGTCAGCTGCGCGACCCCGCGAAAGTTGCCCTGCGAGAGCAGCGGCACGATCTCGTTCCACAGGCCGCGGTTGCGGGCCGCGGTGGCCGCGAGATAGATCCAGCGCTCGATGGCGATCGCCAGACCGATCACGAACACGAAGGCGATCGGATACATGAAGTCCCCGCCGCCCTGAAAGAAACGCACAATCAGATTCCAGATCTGCATCTGACTCTCCCGGTCAAGAAACCCTCACACATGGGGACGCAAGCATGTGAAAACTGAATGACATATGCACAAAAAGCTGCGATCCAGCTCTCATCCTGAAACGGCTGCGGCGGCGCCCTCAAGGCTTGTCGCCCGAACCCGGCACTGTGCCCGCCTTGGGGGCCGCGCTATCTGGCTTCAGGGCGTCGTAGTAACGGTTCTCCCGCAGGAACACATCGCGATCTATCGGCTGCAGCACCTCGTCGAGCAGGCTGTTGGCGGGCTTGCCGACGATATCCCCGAGATCGGAGCGCTTCCACGGCACGATGTACAGCACCTTCGGCAGCTCGCGGTTGCCGGTGATCTCGGTTGTCTCGAGCTCGACCCGGTCGGGCCCCTTCGGACCGCGCGCGCCGGCCTTTGCGGATCCGGTGGCATCGCTCGCCGCGGGCGCTGGCTTGCCGCTCGTGACGCCGCCGGCTGTCTTGTCGCCCTTTGGCGTCACGTGCGCCGCAGGCGCGGGTGCCGCATCCGGCGTCGTGGCGGCGGTCGTGTCCACGGCGGGCTCGAGCTGGTCCGGAGCGGGCGCAGCGGCCGGCGGCTTGCCGGCGGGCGCGGGGGCGGATTGCTGGGCCTGCGCGCTGGCGAAGGCCAGCGCGGCGAGCAGCATGAGGAGGGTGCGCATGATCAGACTCCTGCTCCGGGGCTCACGCCTGTTCCCTTGGGCGGCGCCATGGCGGGTGTGGTTCCCGTTGGTGAGGTCGGCGCGGGGGCGGGCGCTTCGCCCGGCGCCGTCGCGGGCGCCGTGCCCGGTTCCGCCGCCGGCTTCTCCGGCGCCACCTCGGGCCGCTTCACGGGCGGCATTCCGAGCCGCTGGCGCAGCTCCGCGATCCAGCCGCTGACCGGCTTCTCCTCGTGCGTCAGCTCCTGGTAGCGCGTGAGCGCGGCCAGTGCCCGCCCGGGATCTCCGAGAAAGAGGTCCGACACCACGCCGAGGTTGCGGTATGCGGGCGCAAACTGCGGGTCGGCTGCGATGGCCTGCTCGTAGGAAGCCGCCGCATCCGTGAACTCGCCGCGCATCCTCTGCGTGACGCCGAGCTCGCTCCAGGCGACCGCGTTGCCAGCCTCGTGCTCCACCGCGCTCTTGAGCGCCTGCTCGGACTCATCGAGCCGCCCGGCCTTGCGATAGAGCAGCCCGAGATTCACGAACGGGGCCGCGAACTGCGGGTACTGGAGCGCGATCTGCTTGAAGCCGAGCTCGGCCTCGGTCGCGTTGCCCGCGCGCATGTACCCCACCGCGCGCGCGAAGTCCGCGCTCGCCGCG
>JASHQW010000114.1 GCA_030038875.1 Gammaproteobacteria bacterium
CCGGGCAGCCGGTCGAATCGGTGCTCAACGCCTACCCCGACTGGCGCATCCCCTCGCACGTCATCGCGATCATTCCGACCGCCGACCGCTCCAAGGCGACCGTGAAGGTGCGCATCGGCTTCGACGTCAAGGATGCGCGCATCGTGCCGGACATGGGCGTGCGCGTCTCGTTCGAGGAGAAGGCCCGTCCGGGCGAGGCAGCGCAGCCGCGGCCGCGCGGCGTGCTGGTGCCGGCCGCGGCGCTCCACCAGGACGGCAGCGAGGAGGTCGTGTACGTGCTCAAGGACCGCCGCGCGCAGCGCCGGGCCGTGACCCTCGGCGCGACCAGCGGGGACGCGCGCGTGGTGCTCGCGGGCCTCAGCCCCGGCGAGAGTGTCATCGTCGACGCGCCGGCCGGCCTCAAGGACGACGCGGCGGTCACTGAGATCAAACAGTGAGTGAGAGGAACGCCATGTCAGAGCCCATGGTCCAGGTGCACAACGTCACCAAGGTTTACGAGCGCGGCAAGCAGAAGATCGAGGTGCTGCACGGCCTCACGCTCGAGATCCCGCAGGGCGACTTCGTCGCGTTGATGGGCCCCTCGGGCTCCGGCAAGACGACGCTCCTGAATCTCATCGGCGGCCTCGACAAGCCGACCGCGGGCGAGATTACCGTGGGCGGCCAGCGTATCGACCAGCTCGGTAGCGGCCAGCTCGCCAACTGGCGCGCTCACAACGTCGGCTTCGTATTCCAATTCTACAACCTCATGCCGGTGCTCACCGCCGAGGGCAACGTCGAGCTGCCGCTCCTGCTCACCAAGCTGTCGGGCGCGCAGCGCAGAAAGAATGTCGCGGTGGCGCTCGAGGTGGTGGGACTCTCGGACCGCGCCAAGCACAAGCCGCGCGAGCTCTCGGGCGGCCAAGAGCAGCGCGTGGCGATCGCACGCGCGCTGGTGTCGGACCCGCAGCTCCTGGTGTGCGACGAGCCTACCGGCGACCTGGATCGCAAGACGGCCGACGAGATCCTGGGACTCCTGCAGGTGCTCAACCGCGAGCACGGCAAGACCATCGTGATCGTCACCCACGATCCCAAGGCCGCCGAGTTCGCGCGCCGCACGCTGCATCTCGAGAAGGGCCAGCTGCTCGAGCAGGCGGCGTAGTTAATCGGGCAAAACGCGTGGGTTTTGCCGGCTGCGCAAGGGGACCAAACTTACATGACCCGCACCGGCTTCGTCGTCGCGAATCTCTTCCGCAAGCGCGTGCGCACGATCCTGACGCTGCTGTCGGTGATCATGGCGTTCCTGCTGTTCGGGCTGCTGCAGTCGGTCAACAGCGTATTCAGCTCGGGCGCCGACTTCGTGGGGGCGACGCGGCTCTTCGTACAGGCGCGGGTGTCCTTCACCACGTCGCTCCCCCTGAGTATGGTGCCCAAGCTCGAGGCCATACCCGGCGTGACGCACGTCGCCTACCAGCAGTGGTTCGGGGGCGTGTGGCAGACCAACACTCCGCTCATCATGTTTACGCTCGACCCACAGCGCTATCACGACGTCTATCCCGAGTGGAAGATGCCGGAGGCCCAGTGGCAGGCGTTCGAGCAGACGCGCACCGGGCTCATCGTCGGGCGGCAGCTCGCCAACCAGTACGGCTGGAAGGTCGGCCAGAAGATTCCGATCTCCTCCAACATCTGGCCGCAGAAGAACGGCAGCAAGGCCTGGGCTTTCGACCTGGTGGGGATCTTCGACGGTAAGGACGAGGACTGGCAGAAGCGCACCAACCTCGCCTTCATCCAGCAGGACTACTTCGACGAGGCCAACCAGTTCGGCATCAAGGGCCGCACCAACTTCTTCATCCTGAAGCTCGCCGAAGGCGCCAACGCCGAGGCGATCAGCAGGACGGTCGACGCGATGTTCGAGAACTCCCCCGATGAGACCAAGACGCAGACGGAGAAGGACTTCAACATCAGCTTCGTCAAGCAGATCGGCGACATCGGTCTCATGGTGCGCTGGATCCTGTTTGCCGTGTTCTTCACGCTGCTGCTGGTGGTCGGCAACACCATGGCGCAGAGCGTGCGCGAACGGATCCCGGAGCTCGCGGTGCTGAAGACGCTCGGCTTCTCCGACGGTAGCATCTTCGGCTTCGTGCTCGCCGAGGCGTTCGCGCTGGTGCTCGCCGGCGGGCTCGTGGGCCTGGTGCTGGCCTCGCTCGCCGGCGCGCTGGTGGAGAAGGCCACCGGCGGACAGTTCCTGCTCGAGCTCGACGCCTCCGTGTGGCTGCTGGGCGTGGCCGCGATCGTGCTGATGAGTCTCGCCGTGGGACTCCTGCCGGCGCTGCGCGCACGGCGGCTCGAGATCGTCGACGCGCTGGCCGGCCGCTGACCTCGAGGAGAGCGACCCGTGTGGAGACAGGCGTTCGCGATTACGGGCTTGAGCATCCGCAGCATTCCCGAGCGCTGGGCCCCCTCGCTGGTCATCGTCATCGGGCTGGCGGGCGTGGTGGCCGTGTTCACCGCGCTGCTCGCCATGGCGGTGGGCTTCGAGACTACCCTCAAGGCGACCGGGCGGCACGACGCGGCGATCATCCTGCGCGGCGGGTCCGACGCCGAGCTCAATTCGGCCCTCGACCGCGACTCGTCCGACCTCGTCAAGCAGGAGCCCGGCATCCGCCCCGGGGCCGACGGCAAGCCGCTCGCGTCCGTCGAGCTCGTGGTAATCGCGGAGCTGGTGCGCAAGGACGACGTCAAGAGCGGCGCGAATATCACGGTGCGGGGCGTGGAGCCGGCGGCCTTCGCTCTGCGGCCGCAGCTCAGGATCATCGCGGGTCGCAATTTCACACCCGGGCTGCGCGAGCTGATCGTCGGACGGGGCGTACTGGCGCAGTTTCAGGGCGCGGACCTCGGGCAGATCGTGCGCATGCGCGGCTCGGAGTGGACGGTCGTCGGGGAGTTCGCCTCGGGCGACTCGCACGAGAGCGAGCTGTGGACCGACATCAACGTCGCCCGATCGACCTTTGGCCGTATCGGCTCGAGCTCGGTGCTCGCGGCCCTCGACGGGCCCGACGGTCTCGGGCGGCTGAAAGCGGCCATCGCGGCTGAGCCGCGCCTGTCGCTCGACGTGCTGCGCGAGGACGATTACTTCAGCGGTCAGATCCAGCAGTTCCGCGAGACCATCGGGGTGCTCGCCGGTGTCGTGACCGTCATCATGGGGCTCGGCGCGGTGTTCGCCGCGCTCAACAGCATGTACGCCGCGGTCGCCTCACGCGGCAAGGAGATCGCGACGCTCCGGGCGATCGGCTTTGGCGGCTTCCCGGTGGTGGTTTCCGTAATGATCGAGGCGCTGTTGCTGGCACTCGGTGGGGCGGTGCTCGGCGCGTTGATCGCCTATCTGCTCTTCAACAACCTCTCGGTATCGACCCTGGGACAGAACTTCACCCAGGTGGTGTTCAGCTTCAGGGTGACACCGGAGCTGGTCGTGCGCGGGCTCGTCATCGCGCTCCTGATCGGCATGCTGGGAGGGCTCCTCCCGGCGCTGCGTGCGGCGCGGCTGCCGGTGACGACCAGCCTGCGCGAGAGCTGAGGACGCCGGCCGGCGTCCCCCGTGGCAGCGGCGTGCGGCCGCAGCTCATCCACGCGCGAGCGCCTCGCACAGCGTGTGCACGTCCTGCTCCGGCTGGTCCCACGAGACGACGAAGCGCGCATCCCCCTCGGCCTCGGCGCCCCAGTCATAGAACTCGAAACCCGCGGCGCGCAGCGCCTGACGGCGGGCGGCACCGAGCTTGAGGAACACCTCGTTCGCCTCGACCGGATGCAGGAGTGCCTTGCCGGCGGCCGTGCCGATGCGCTGCGCCAGGGCGTTGGTGCGCTCGGCGTTGCGCTTCCAGATGCCGGACTCGAGATAGGCGAGCAGCTGGGCGGCGACGTAGCGCGACTTCGAGAGCAGGTGGCCGGCGCGCTTGCGGCGCAGCTCGAAATCGCGCACCAGCGTCAGGTCGAAGAACACCACCGCCTCGGCGGTCAGTGCCCCGTTCTTGGTGGCGCCGAAGGACAGGACGTCGACCCCGGCGCGCCAGGTGACCTCGCCCGGGTGGCAGCCGAGGAAGGCGAGCGCATTGGCGAAGCGCGCCCCGTCCATGTGCAGCTTGAGCCCGTGGGTGTGCGCGAGCTCGCAGAGCCGGGCGACCTCGACCGGCCGGTAGACGGTGCCGAGCTCGGTCGCCTGGGTGAGCGAAAGCGCCGCCGGCTGCACGCTGTGCAGGTGGCGCGGATGCGCCGCGAGCGCCGCGCCGACGGTCTCGCCGTCCAGCCGCCCGTGTTCACCCGGCAGCAGCTCGAGCTGCGCGCCGCCGGAGAAAAAGCCGGGGGCGCCGCACTCGTCGACAGCGATGTGCGCTTCGCGGTGGGCGAAGATGGCGCCGTAGGGCGGGCTCAGGGTTGCGAGCGCGAGCGAGTTGGCGGCGGTGCCGGTGGTGACCGCGAAGGCGCGTACCGGCGTACCGAAATGGGCGCTCAGCGCTCCGTCGAGGCGCAGCGTCCACTCGTCGTCGCCGTAGGCACGGGCCAGCCCGTGGTTCGCCTCGTGAATGGCGGCCATGATCTCCGGGCAGGCGGTCGCAGTGTTGTCGCTGAAGAATCGCAAGATGGCTCGCTCCCGGTGCGCGCTTGCTGCTCCGCGCCCCGCTATTCGATGCGCCAGCGGAAGGACCAGGCACCGAAGGCGAGGAACACCAGCGTCGTGCCGGCAAGATACAACAGGTCGGGGGCGATCTGCGCGAGGCCGGCGCCGTCCAGCATCACGGCGCGCGCCGCATCGAGCAGGTGGGTGAGCGGAAACACATGCGCGACCCACTGCACCCACCGAGGCGACCCCTCGAGCGAGAACCAGATTCCCGAGAGCAACATCATCGGCCAGGTGAGGAGATTCAGGAGGCCGCCCACCAGCTCCTCGC
>JASHQW010000115.1 GCA_030038875.1 Gammaproteobacteria bacterium
CGTCCACGATGCACCCGAGCGCCGGTCCGTGGCTCCCGCCGAAGGTGGTGACCGTGAAGAGCTTGCCGATGCTGTTGCCGGACATGAGCCCTAGTGTGCCACGAGTTGCTCGCGCGTCAGCAGGAACACCCCGCCGCCGCCGCGCGAGAACTGAAGCCACAGGAACGGGAGCCTCGGGTACGCACGCCGCACCACAGCCTCGGTGTTGCCGACCTCGACGATGAGAAGCCCGCGCGGGCGCAGGTGCGCCCGCGCCTCGCGCAGAATGACCGCTACCGAGTCGAGGCCGCGCTCTCCCGCAGCCAGCGCCACACGCGGCTCGTGCCGGTACTCCGCGGGCAGGCGTTTCATCTCACGGGCGCCCACGTAGGGCGGGTTAGCGACGATGATGTCGTAGGTGTTGCGCGCCAGCGCGCGGAAGTGGTCGGATCTCACGAGCCGCACACGCCGCGCGAGGCGGTGGCGGCGCACGTTGAGGCGCGCGACCTCGAGCGCCGCGCCCGAGATGTCCACGGCGTCGACGCGGGCCTTCGGCAGCGCCTTCGCGCAGGCGATGGCGATGCAGCCCGAGCCGGTGCCGAGATCGAGAACACGCCGCACGCGGCGCGGGTCCGCCCACGGCGCGAAGCCACGCTCGATGAGCTCGGCGAGCGGTGAGCGGGGCACGAGCACGCGCGCATCGACCGTGAAGGGCAGGCCCGCGAACCAGCTGACGCCCGTGAGGTAGGGGGCGGGAACGCGCTCGGCGATGCGCCGCCCGATGAGCTCGCGGGCGCGCGCTGCGTCCGCGGCGCGGACGCGCCGGCGGTAGAGCGCGCCGCCGCCTGCGTGCGGCAGGCCGAGCGCATGGAGCGTGAGACTCGCGGCCTCATCCCAGGCGTTGTCGGTGCCGTGGCCGAAGAAGACGCGCGCGCGCTTCAAGCGCCGCGCGCCGCGCGCGATGAGGCGGTGCACGGTGAGAGGAGGAATACGCCCGGCCTGTCGTCCGGCCTTAGATGCCGCTGCCATCCGCCGTCGTACACTGGTATGAAATAATTCGCTCATGAGCACCGTGAGTACCGCGCGAACGCGCTGGCTCTGGATTCTGGTCGCGGTCGCCGCCGGCGCGGCCCTCGGGGGCTTCTACCTCGCGCAGCAACTTGACAGGGAATCTCCCGTGCTGGCAAGCGGCACGTGGCTGCCGCAAGCTAAGCCGATCGCCGACTTCGAGCTCACCGATGGGAGCGGGCGGCCGTACCGGCGCGCCGACCTCACGAGTGCGCCGACGCTCGTCTACTTCGGCTTCACGCGCTGCCCGGATGTCTGTCCGACGACGCTCGCGAAGCTCGCGCAGGTGCACCGGGAGGCGGCCCTCACCTCGCTCCGCGTGCTCTTTGTCAGCATCGACCCGGAGCGCGACACGCCCGCGGCGGTCGCCCTCTACGCGCATGCCTTCGATCCCACCTTCCGCGGCGTCACCGGCAAGCCCGAGGAGATCCTCAAGGTCGCGAAGAACTTCGCGGTGGCCGTCAACCGCGTCGACCTCCCGGGCGGCGACTACACGATGGATCATTCCGCCGTCCTCTTCCTCGTGGATGCCCGCGGAATCGTCGCCATCTTCACGCCGCCCTTCGAGGCGTCCGTCCTGGCCGCGGACCTGAAGCGCGCGGCGCCTCACCTCGCGTCCGCCGCGGATCCGACATGAGCGCCGACGATACCGGGGCGCGGCTCTTCGTCGGGCTGCAGTACCTCCTGCCGCAGCACCTGCTGTCGGGCGCGGTGCACTCCCTCGCGCGGCTGCGCGTCGGGTGGGTGAAGAACGCGCTCATCGACAATTTCCTCGTCAACTACCGCCCCGACATGAGCGAGGCCGAGGAGCCCGATCCGCGCGCGTACCCGAGCTTCAACGCCTTCTTCACGAGGGCGCTGCGCCCGGGCGCGCGCGCCGTGGACGCAGCGCCGACGGCGCTCGTCTCGCCGGTCGACGGCACGGTGAGTCAGATAGGGCGGACCGATGGCTCCGCGCTCGTGCAGGCCAAGGGACTCACCTACACACTGGAAGCGCTCCTCGATGAGGCCGCGCCCGCGTGGGCGCCGGTGTTTCGCGGCGGTGGGTTCGCGACTCTCTATCTCGCCCCGCACAACTATCACCGCGTTCACATGCCGCTCGCCGGCACGCTGCAGGCCGCCTGGTATGTCCCGGGCCAGCTCTTCAGCGTGAATGCCACCACGGCGGCTCAGGTGCCGGGGCTCTTCGCCCGCAACGAGCGCGTGGTGTGCGTGTTCGCGGACGGCACGCTCTCCTTCGCGCTGGTGCTGGTGGGGGCGCTCTTCGTCGGCAGCATATCGACCGTCTGGCACGGCGACGTCACGCCGCGCAGCCCGCGCGTGCGCGCCGAGCTCCCGCTCGACTTCGTGCGCGCGGGCTTGCGGCTCGAGAAGGGCGCAGAGATGGGCCGGTTCAACATGGGATCGACCGTGATCCTGCTGCTCCCACCCGGCCGGAGCGAGTGGCTCGCCGACCTCGCCCCCGGCCGCGCCATCCGCGTGGGCCAGGCCCTGGCGCGCCTCCCATGAATCCGGGCGAGGACTGGCGCCCGAGCGCCACTCCCCTCGCGCTGCGCGAGCGTGCGGCGCTCCTCGCCCGCGCCCGGGAATTCTTCGCCGCGCGCTCGGTGCTCGAAGTCGACACCCCGCTGCTCGTCAACTCCCCGGTGAGCGATGTGCACATCGCGAGCGCCACCGTCGCTCTTGCCGAGGCGCCGCCGGGAGCGGCGGCCGCCGCGCCGCTCTACCTGCACACCTCTCCCGAATACGCGATGAAGCGGCTGCTCGCCGCCGGCTGCGGCGACATCTACCAGATCTGCCACGTGGTGCGCGGCCATGAGCGCGGACCGCTCCACAACCCGGAGTTCACGCTCATCGAGTGGTACCGCGTCGGCTTCCCGCTCACGGCTCTCATGGACGAAGTGGAGGCGCTGGTGCGCGTGCTCCTCGGTCCGGCCCATGCGGAGCGCCGCAGCGAGCGCCTGAGCTACCGCGAGGCCTTCCTGCGCGAGCTCGCCCTCGACCCTTTCGACGTCCCGGACTCGAGTCTCCGCGAGACCGCGCGGCGCCTGGGGCTCAAGTCCCGCGGCGCGAACCGCGACGAGCTGCTCGAGTTCCTGATGGGGGTCGCCGTCGGCCCGCGCTTGGGGAGCGGCGCCCTGACCTTCATCCACGGCTACCCGGCGACCCAGGCGGCGCTCGCGCGGCTCGATCCGAGGGATGCGCGCACGGCGCTGCGCTTCGAGCTCTACTGCGAGGGAGTCGAGCTCGCCAACGGCTTCCATGAGCTTAAGTCGTCCGCCGAGCAGCGCGCGCGTTTCGAGCGCGACAACGAGGAGCGGCGGCGCGCCGGACTTCCCGTGCGGCCGCCGGATGAGCGGCTGCTGGCGGCGCTCGCCGCCGGGCTCCCGGACTGCGCCGGGGTGGCGCTTGGGTTCGATCGCACCTTGATGCTGGCGCTCGGCGCGCGGCACATCGACGCAGTGCTCTGCTTCCCGACCGCCCGTGCCTGAGGGCCCATGACTGCGGCACGGCTCTCGCCCCGGGGGCTCGCGGCCGGCGCCGCGGCCTTCACGATCTGGGGACTCTTCCCGGTCTATCTGCACCCCTTGAGCGGCGTGCCGGCGCTCGAGATCATCGCGCACCGCGTCGCCTGGTCGTGCCTGCTGCTTCTCACCGTGATGTCGCTGCGCGGCGAGCTCAAGCGGCTCACGATCGTGCTCGGCAGGCCGGGACTCCTCGCCGGGCTCGCAGCTTCCGCGCTCCTCATCAGCTGCAACTGGCTGGTGTACGTCTGGAGCGTCACCCACCAGCACATCGTCGAGTCGAGTCTCGGCTATTACATCAACCCGCTGGTGAACGTGCTGCTCGGGGTGCTGGTGCTGCGCGAGCGCCCCAACGCCGTGCAATGGACCGCGATCGTCCTCGCGGCGCTCGCGGTGCTCTATCTCGCGGTGCAGGCCGGGCGTCCGCCCTGGATCGCGTTCGCGCTCGCCGCGACCTTTTCGCTCTACGGCTTCGTGCGCAAGGTCATCAGCGTCGAGGCTCTCCCCGGGCTCGCGATCGAGACCGTGCTCCTGCTGCCGCTCGCGCTTGGATTTCTCGCCTGGTGCGAGGCTACCGGCGTCGCGGCCTTCGGCCACGCGGGGCCCGCGATCACGGCCTTGCTCATCGGCAGCGGCATCTTCACGGCGGTGCCGCTGTTCCTGTTCGCCTATGGAGCGCGCCGGCTGCCCTACTCGACCGTGGGCGTGCTGCAGTACATCGGCCCGAGCCTGCAGCTGCTGTGCGGAGTGCTCTTCTATCACGAGAGCTTCGCGCCCGCGCGCGCGGCCGGCTTTGCGCTCCTGTGGGCGGCGCTCATCCTCTACGCCGCGGACGGGGTGTGGCGCGCACGCGCGCTCGCGCGCGCCGGCGCCTGATCCGGCGCCTCTGCCCGCGCAGCCCGCGGGAGCTTACTGCTTGCCGCGCGAGATGTACTCGCCGGTGCGCGTGTCGATGCGGATCACTTCGCCTTCGTTGATGAAGAGCGGCACCCGCACCACCGCGCCGGTCTCGAGCTTCGCCGGCTTCTGACCGCCGGTGGCGGTGTCGCCGCGCAGCCCGGGATCGGTCTCGACCACCTTCAGCTCGATGTGGGGCGGCGGCGTGACCACCAGCGGCACGTTGTTCCACAGCGTCACGATGCACACCACGCCGTCCTTGAGCCACTGCGCGGCCTCGCCGACCGCCGACTTCCCTGCGGTGTACTGCTCGAAGTTATCCGGCACCATGAAGTGCCAGAAGTCCCCGTCCTGGTAGAGGTACTGCATGTCCATGTCGACGACATCGGCAGCCTCGAGCGACTCGCCCGACTTGAAGGTGCGCTCGATGGTGCGCCCGGTCTTCAGGTTGCGCACCTTGATGCGGTTGAACGCCTGGCCCTTGCCGGGCTTGACGAACTCGTTCTCGACGACCGCGTACGGGTCGCCGTCGAGCAGGACCTTGAGACCCGAGCGGATCTCGCTGGTGGTGTAGCTGGCCATTCTCGGATCTCGTGATCGGGTAGGCAGGCGGCAGGAGGTTGCCGCCCTGTCAAAAAAGGGCCGCGTATGATAGCGGCATCGCCCGGGCGCCGCCAGCGAGCCTCTCAGGGCGCTCTGTTCCGCGAGGTCGCTCACGCGGGGGGCTCGCCCCCTGGTGCTAGAATTCACGCGCTTTTGCTTGTGGGAGTCCAGGGAGGCCGTCTTGGTCGAGCAGAGCGCCGTTCCGCTCATCGTGTTCAGCGCCACGCGTGATCCCGTGGAGGCGATCAACAGCATGCTGCGGCGCGCGGGTGAGCCGGCCCACTGCACCTGGATCCCGGCGCTGCGCGATCTCGGCGACGCGCTCGCCCAGATCAATCCGGAGCTGCTGGTGCACGTGATGGCCGACGAGCAGGAGCTCGAGGCCGTCACCGCCATCCGCGACCAGCTGGCCCCCACCGTGCCGATCCTGGCGCTCTCCCAGGACGCCGACGAAGCCGCCATCGCCCACGCGCTCATGCTCGGCGCCCGCGACCTCGCCTCGCTCGCCCACCCGGAGCGCCTGCAGGCCGTGATGATGCGCGAGCTCGAGACCTTTCGTGCCCGGCGCACGCTCGATGCCGCGATACGCGCAGCCCAGGACGCCCGCAGCCAGCTCGACACCGTGCTCGAGCGCTCCAACGACGCGATCATCCAGGTGCAGGAAGGCATCGTGACCGACGCCAATCCGGCGTGGCTCGAGTTGTTCGGGGTCGAGGACGGCATCGCGGGTCAGCCCGTCATGGACCTGTTCGAGGAGTCCTCGCACCCGGCGCTGCGCGGCGCGCTCGCCGCGTGTCTGCAGGGGCGCTGGAGCGGAGATCACACGCTCCGGGCCAACGCCCTGCCGGCCGACGGCAGCATCCTGCCGGTGGAGATCGCGCTCGCCATGGGCGAGCACGAGGGCGAGCCGTCCGTGCGGCTGGTCGTGCCGGCGGCACCG
>JASHQW010000116.1 GCA_030038875.1 Gammaproteobacteria bacterium
GTTAGGTATCTGGGGGCATGGGGCTCGAGAGAAGCATCTGCCGCCCGAGGTCTTCGAGCTATGCGAGAGCAATATAGCGTTATTGCTCGCCAGACTCTGGGAAGGTGATGGTGGGATTTCAGCGAGCGGGCACCATGCCTCTTATGATACCGCTTCATCACGGCTTGCTCTGGAAGTTCAGCACCTGCTTCTGCGTCTCGGTATGGTCTCCCGCCTGTACCGGCGGCGCCGTTCTTACAAGGGGCGGATTCTTCAACACAACGTGGTCACGGTGACGGGGGAGTCGCTGCGCTACTTTTGGCGGCATATCGGTCGCCGCTTCCTTGATCCGGAGAAGCGCAGGCGCTCAAGGGTTTTGGCGGCGTGCGGGAGTGGCAGCATGTCGCGCGACATCGTTCCTGCCGAAGTCTGTGTGACGATTCGCCATGCGCGTGACCGGGCGGGGCTCAGCTGGGCTGAGATTAGACGTGTGACCGGCCTCAATACGCGCGAGATAGTCTCACCGACGAAAAGCAAAATCGGCTTTCGTCGCTTTGTGATCGGGCGCCTGGCTGTCGCCCTGCGCTCCCGCGAGTTGCACCGCCTCGCGGATTCGGACGTCTACTGGGACAAGGTCGTGGCTATCGAGAAGCTCGGACAGCAGGCAACCTACGATCTTCAAATCGAAGGTGATCACAGCTTTCTGGCGAATAATCTAGTCGTTCACAATTCCCATGCCCTGAGCTTTGCGCTGCTGGTCTACGACTCCGCCTGGCTCAAGTGCTACGAGCCGGCGGCCTTCACCTGCGCGCTGCTCAACAGCCAGCCGATGGGCTTCTATGCACCGGCGCAGCTGGTGCGCGATGCGCGCGCCCACGGCGTCGAGGTGCGTCCCGTGGACGTCTGCGTCTCGCTCTGGGACTCGACGCTCGAGCGGCGCGCCGACGGCGAGCCGGCGCTGCGCCTGGGACTGCGGCTGGTAAAGTCGCTGTCGCAGGCCGGCGCAACTCGGCTGGTCGCCGCGCGCGCCCTGCGGCCCTTCGCCAGCGTGCCGGAGCTCGCGGCGCGCGCGGGGCTCGACCGCCGCGACCTCGAGGCTCTCGCCGCGGCCGGGGCATTCGCCGGCTTGAGCGGCAACCGCCATCTGGCCTTCTGGGAGGTCGCCGGCAGCGAGCGGCCGCTGCCGCTCGCCGCTGCAGAGTCCGCGGCCGGCGTCGCGGAAGGCCGTCCGCTGCTCGCCGCACCCTCGGAAGGCGAGGAGATCTGTGCCGACTACGCCTCCCTCGGGCTCACGCTCGGCCGGCATCCGCTTGCGCTGCTGCGCGATACGCTGCGCGCCGACTCGCTCATGTGCGCGAGCGAGCTCAGCCGTGCCGCAAATGGCGCCACGGTGCGTACCGCGGGGATCGTGCTCATGCGTCAGCGCCCCGCCACCGCGAGTGGGGTCACCTTCGTCACGCTCGAAGACGAGAGCGGCCAGGTGAACATCATCGTGTGGGAGCGCGTAGGCAGCGCGCAGCGCCGCGCGCTCATCGAGTCGCGCCTCCTCGAGGTGCACGGTGAGCTGCAGCACCAGGACGGCGTCATGCACGTGATCGCCCGGCGGCTCATCGACCGCACGGCGCTCCTCGGACAGCTCACGACCCGCTCGCGGGATTTTCACTGAGGGACGACTGACGTCGCGGTGCGCGGCCGCGGCAGCGCGCCTATTTCGGGAGTGCCGCGCCCGCGTAGGTGCGCGCTGACACGGGCGCAGTTATGTCGATCCCGCACGACGCAATGTTTAATCGCGCTGCGCACGGTGGGCGCAGCCAACACCCGACATAACACCGTCATACGAATCCTGCGAACTGCGTCTGCACAGCGAGCTGCGGAGATCCGCATGAGCGCCGTTCGTGCCCGGCCGGATTCTGGTCGCCGACGATGACGGCATGCTGCGCGACATCGCGACCGCGATGCTGGAGAGCGCCGGCTTTGGAGAGCGGGCAGCGCTCGCTCCAGGCGCTCAAGGAATTCGGCTTCGCGCTCGCCATCGACGATTTCGGTACTGGCTACTGCTCGCTCAACTACCTCAAGCGCTTTGCGCTCGATACGCTCAAGATAGATCGCACATTCGTCAACGACATCGCGGTCGACGCGGATGGTGCCGCGATCGTGCGCGCGATCATCGGCTTAGGCCACAACCTCAATCTCAAGATCGTGGCTGAGGGCGTCGAGACGCCGGCGCAGCTCGAGTTTCTGCGCGCCGCGCGCTGTGATCTGGTGCAGGGGTACCTTATGAGCCGGGCGCTGAGGCCGGCAGCCTTTGTCGAGAGGTTGCGCGTTGGCGGTGCGCCGGGCGGCATCGTGGACGCCGGCGCTGCCGGCGCACACGCGGCGGGTGCCGCCGCGACGGGCTGAGGACCCTCAGCTCAGGTGGCGCCCCGGTCAGTCGCGGGGCTTGCGCCGCGCCTTGCCGGGGCTCTCGCCGTCCTGGCCGATCTCGTAATCCTCGAAGTCGCTGGTGAGCTCGGCGGTGCGCTTCTCCTCGAGCAGCCGCTCGAGGCGCCGCCAGGCCGGGTCGCCGGCCTTCTGGCCGCGGCGCTTGGCGAGGTCGAGGTCCTTGATGACCTGGTCGAGATCGACGTCACCGTCGCCGATGACGGGCTCGTCGGCCTCTTCGTCCTCGAATTCGTCTGATTCCGGCTTCTCGCTCATGCGGGACGGCTGTCGGCGGGAATTGGACGGCGCGAACTTAAATCAGATCCCCTGGCAACTGCAATGTCGCGCGTGTGGTTTTTGTGACTTGTGCCCGATATGCGGCCCCGGCGGCGGGTCGGACGGGCCGCAGGGGGCGCGGCGAGCCTCAGTGGATCAGGTTATTCATCTCGAAGATGGGCAGCAGCATCGCAAAAACGATGCCCATGACGAACATGCCCATCAGGATGATCAGCAGCGGGCCGAGGAGCCCCACCATGGCGGCCAGCAGCGCATCGAGCTCGCGCTCCTGGCTGATGGCGGCCCGCTCCAGCATGCTCTCGAGCTCCCCGCTCGACTCGCCGCTCGAGATCAGGTGGATGGTCATCGGCGGAAACATGCGGCTTACGGCCAGCGAGCGCCCGATTGGCGCACCCTCGCGCACGCGCGCCGCCGCATCAGCGACCGCGTCCCGCATCGGGAGGTTCGTCACGACCTCGCCCGCGATGCGCAACGCCTCGAGCACCGGTACGGCGCTCGCCGACAGGATGCTGAAAGTACGGGTGAAGCGCGCGGTGTTGAAGCCGCGGGACAGCTTGCCGACGATCGGCACCGTGAGCAGGAAACGCTGCACGCGACGTTTGGCGGCGGGATCGCGCAGCCAGCGCCGGAACAGCCACACGCTGAGCGCCAGCGCGATGGCGAGGTACAGCCCGTAGTGGCGCAGGAAATCGCTGGTGGTGATGAGGAGGCGGGTGATGAGCGGCAGCTTACCCTTGGCCGACTCGAATACCGCGACCACCTTGGGCACCACGAACACCAGCAGACCCGACACGATCGCAAAGCACATGATGGTGAGCACGATGGGGTAGAGCAGCGCCGCCAGCACCTTCTGCCGGATCAGCTCGCGGCTCTCGGTGTAGTCGGCGAGCCGCTCGAGCACATTGTCGAGATGGCCGGCCTGCTCGCCGGCGGCGACGGTGGCGCGGTAGATCTCGGGGAACACTCGGGGAAACTCCGCAAAGCCGTCGGCGAGGGTGTGCCCCTCCATGACGCGCGCGCGTACCCCGAGCACGATGCTCTGCACGCGCGACTTCTCGGTCTGCTGCGAGACGGCCAGCAGCGATTCCTCGAGGGGCAGCCCGGCCCGCACCAGCGTGGCGAGCTGCCGGGTGAAGAGGGCGAGGTCGGTGGGTGAGACGCGCCGCAGCAGGCTGAAGGAGCGCTGTGCCTTCGCCTCCTTCTGCGCGACTTCGGCGACCGTGACCGGGAGGAGCTGCTGCTCGCGCAGCAGCTGACGGATGTGGCGCGGGGTGTCGCCTTCGAGGATGCCCTTGCGCTCCTTGCCGGCGACATCGAGGGCGGTGTATTCGAACGCGCCCATGTTTATGGGCCGAAAGTCGCCTGCGGCGCTTTCGGCGGAGGGCGCCTGAGCTTCGTTTGACCCCGGGGCAAAAGGCGCGGCTTTTGCCCCTCCTGGGCAAGTCGCCAGCGCAGTGCCACTTCGAACGGGCCGAAAGTCGCCTGCGGCGGTCTCATCAATCCTCGCGGGTCACGCGCAGGATCTCCTCGAGCGTCGTGTCGCCACGCAGCACGCGCGCGCGGCCGTCGTCGCGGATGGAGGGGGTGCTGAGGCGCGCGTGACGCTCGATCTCGTGCTCCGATTTGCCGTCGTGAATCATGTCGCGCATTGCATCGTCGACCACGATGAGCTCGTAGATACCGGTGCGGCCGCGATAGCCGCCGCCCGGATCGCGGCCCGGCCGGTAGAGCGTCGGCGAGGGATCGCCGGCAGCCAGATTCAGCAGCCGCCGCTCGCGCTCGCCGGCCTTGAACGGCTGCTTGGTGTCGGGATTGAGCACGCGCACCAGCCGCTGGGCCAGCACGCCGATCAGGCTCGAGGACAGGAGGAACGGCTCGATGCCCATGTCGCGCAGGCGCGTGATGGCGCCGGCGGCGGTGTTGGTGTGGAGCGTCGAGAGCACCAGGTGGCCGGTGAGGCTCGCCTGCACCGCGATCTGCGCGGTCTCGAGGTCGCGGATCTCGCCGATCAGCACCACATCGGGGTCCTGGCGGAGGATGGCGCGCAGCCCGCGCGCGAAGGTCATCTCGACCTTGGTGTTGACCTGGGTCTGGCCGATGCCGTCGATGTAATACTCGATCGGATCCTCGACCGTCATGATGTTCTGGGTGTTGTCGTTCAAGCGCTCGAGCGCCGCGTAGAGCGTCGTGGTCTTGCCCGAGCCGGTCGGGCCGGTGACCAGGATGATTCCGTGGGGCTTGTGGATCAACTCGTCGATCGCGCTCTGGGTGCGCGGGTCCATGCCGAGCGATCCGAGGTCGAGCTTGCCCGCCTGCTTGTCGAGGATACGCAGCACGACGCGCTCGCCGTGCCCCGAGGGGATGGTCGAGACGCGCACGTCGACGGCACGGCCGGCGATGCGCAGGCTGATGCGTCCGTCCTGCGGCAGACGTTTCTCGGCGATGTCGAGGCGCGACATGACCTTCACGCGCGAAACCACCAGCGGCGCCACGGCACGCTTCGACTGCAGCACCTCGCGCAGCACGCCGTCGACGCGGAAGCGGATCACGAGCCGATTCTCGAATGGCTCGATGTGGATGTCGGAGGCATTCTCCTTGACCGCCTGGGTCAGCACCGCGTTGATCAGGCGGATGATCGGGGCATCGTCCTCGCTGTCGAGCAGGTCTGCCTGCTCGGGCAGCTCCTGGGCGAGATGCGCAAGATCGGTGGTTTCATCGAGGCCCTCGACCGCCTGCATGGCGTCGGAGCCGGCCTCGTACGCGCGCCGCAGCAGCAGATTGAACTCCTCCTGCGGCACCCGCTCGAGCTTCAGCGGATGGCGCAGGTAGCGGCGCACCTCGGCGAGCGCGAGCGGCGAGGCGTCCTCGCGGCAGGCACAGTCCGCCACCCCATCGACGATGGCGCGCACCAGCACCCCGTGGCGCTTGGCGAACGCGAAGGACAGCCGCCGTTCGTCGGAGGCGGCAGCTGCGCCCGCGTGAGTCCCGTTCGGGGTTACCGCGTTCATGCCGTGATTGCGCTCATGGCTTCGGGGATGGCTGCTGGTTCGGGGGCGGCTGCTGGCTCGGGGGCGCCTGCTGGTCGGCAGGCGTTGCAGCCGCATTGTCGGGCGCGGGCGTGCCGGGCGCGACGGGAGCGGCGGTCGGTGGCATGGTGATCGGGGGGTTCGCCGGCGGTGTCTGTCCCGTCGGCGGCGTGCTGGCCGGCGCCGCGCTCTGCGGGGCCGCGGGCGGCTTCACGCTCGGCGCGGATCCACCCGGCGGCAGCGGCGGCATTGCGCCGCGGCTCACCCCCGGCAGCAGCGGCACGGCCTCGTGGGCCCCCATCTTCTCCATCTTCTTCTGCTCATCGAGCATGTAGTTGTATTTGAGATCCGTCTCGTAGGCCGCCTGCGAGGCGTCGCGCAGGATCTTCGGGCGGATGAAGATCATCAGGTTGTTCTTGGTGTTGCTCTCGTTCCGCGTCTTGAAGAGATAGCCGAGGATCGGAATCTGCCCGAGGAAGGGCACGCGGTTCTCGCCCTTGGTGGTGTCGTCCTCGGTGAGCCCGCCCAGGACGACGATGCCGCCGTCGTCGATCATCACCGTGGTGCTGACGGTGCGCTTGTTGGTGACGAGATCGACCGCGCCGGCGGGCTTCTGCCCGATGCTCGAGCTCTCGATCGAGATCTTGAGCATGACCGCGGTTCCCTCCGGCGAGATGGTCGGCGTGATCTTGAGGATGGTGCCCACCTCCTCGCGCTGAATGGTCTGGAAGGGGCTGACCTGGCCGCCCACGACCGCGGTGTTGGCGGACGTGTACTGCCCGGTGATGAACGGCACCTCCTGCGCGACCTTGAGCTCCGCCTCCTGGTTGTCCATGGTGACGGCCGAGGGCGTGGCGATCACGTTATCGTCGGTGTCGGAGCGGATGGCGCGCAGCACGGCGGCGAAGTTCGTGCCGCTGCCGCCGTTGATCTTGCCGATGCCGAGGGTCGTGCCCTGCAGCAGCGTGGTGGTCGCGCTGGCGGGGTTCTCGATTGCGCCGGCGAGGTCGACGATGCTGGTGCCGCCGACCGGGCTCACGAAGGCGCCGGCCGGGACGTTGCTGCCGTTGATGAACGCCGCCCAGTTGACGCCAAGCTCGGCGTCCTTGTCGAAATCGATGTCCGCGATGATCGCCTCGACCAGCACCTGCGGGCGGCGGATATCGAGCTTGTCGATGATCTCCATGACCGCGCGCATGATCTTCGGCGGAGCGGTGATCACCAGCGCGTTGTTCTGCGGGTCGGCCCACACCATCGCGTTCTTCTCCGCCTGGGCGAGCGGGTTGGCGGCCGGGGCGGTGGTGCCGCCGGGACCGGAGGCGGCCTGCGCGATCCCGGTGATCTGCTCCTTGAGCTTCGGGGCGAGCTTCTCGGCGTTGGCGTAGTGCAGATAGCGCACGCGGGTGTCCCCGCCGCCGCCGAGCGGCGTGTCGAGATGCGCGATGAGAGCGCGGATGCGCAGCCGCTGCGCCTCCTGGCCGCCGATCAGCACGGTGTTGGAGCGCTCATCCGCCACCACCTTCACGACGCTACCCTCGGCGCTCGCCCCCTGATAGAGCGAATTCACGACGCGGACGATCTCGGCCGCCGAGGCGTTCTGCAGCGGGACGATCTCGGGATCCTGGTTACCGACCTGATCGATGCGGCGGATGATGCGGATCATCCGGTTCACGTTACTGGCGTGGTCGGTGATGACCAGAATGTTGCCGGCGGGATAGGCGACCAGCGAGCCGTACTGGGGCACCATGGGCCGCAGGATCGGCACGAGCTGCGCGGCACTCACGTTCTTGACGTCGAGCACCTGCGTCACGATCTCATCCGAAGTCGAGCTCACGTGATCGGGCAGATCGATCGAGGGACTGGTCTTCGCGTTGGTGTCCGGCATGATCTTCACGACGTTGCCCTGCGGCACCGCGATGAAGCCGTACACCTGCAGGATCGAGAGGAACGCCTCGTAGAACGCCGGCGGCGACATGGCGGTCGAGGACAGCATGGTCACCTGGGCGCGCACGCGCGGGTCGATGATGAAGTTCTTGCCGGTGGCGGCGGCTACGGCCTCGGCGACCTGCGTGATGTCGGCGTCCTTGAAGTTCGGTGTGATGCGCTGCACCTGCTGCGCTGACGCGAGCGAGCCCGCCAGCAGCACTGCGAGCGCGCACGGAGCGAATGAGCGAAGGCGTGTCACTGTTGTTATCCCCTCGATGAGTGCGCGCCCCAGCTACTGAGGCT
>JASHQW010000019.1 GCA_030038875.1 Gammaproteobacteria bacterium
GGAGTGCCGCCAAGACGACAGGCGTGGCGAGGCTGCGTCGGTCACGGCGAGTCCGACGCCGAATCAAACTACTGAAGGAGGTGTGGTCGGTAGCTCGCGCCGCGGCAGGCGTACTCGGGCTCCCCGACGACAACGTTGCTCGCCAAATGGAAGTACTTCTGCATGCGGCCGTGCTCGACATGACGGCAGCATGTGTCCGCCTGTTCGACTTCGGGCACTACGCACCGTTACCCATTCTGTTGCGGGTGGCACATGAGGCTCTAGTTGATCAGGTAGCCCTTCAACGCGATCCCGATTACCTAAATCACCTGGCCGCCGAGGCGGTCAAGGGTGGCAGAGTACTGCCGGAGCTCATGAGCCAGCACGGGACCGATACCGTGAAGGCTTTTTTGGGAGCCACTGGGGCGCGCGACGCTCTGCGCCAGCTAAAGGCGGATCAGGAGCAGATCGAAAAACGGGGAGGCAGGAAGCAAGATGTGGAAGAAAAGTTCGTAGCCGCTGGCATGCAGGACGAGTATCCGTTCTATCGGCTTCTAAGCGTCGCGGTGCACAACGACCCGGGCGCGCTCATTGCGAGATATGTTCGTCTGGACGCAGATGGGTCCGAGCGGCTACACCTATTTGAGGCCCCCGATGATCTCGAGCTTTCCAGTCGACTGAATCTGGCGACAGGGAATCTCCTGCGATCGTGCATGTCCGTTCACCGGAATGAAGGTGCTCCCTTTCAAGACTACTTCAAGAGGGTAACCGCCCTCATCGCGGAGGATGACATGCGGCGGGAGAGTCGCTCGGTAACAGAAGGGCCGCCAGGCCCTGGGGTACGCTAGTGGGGTAGCCAGGCACGGCGAGGATCGCTTGTCTTGTTCCAACAGTGCTCTAGGCGCGACTTTAGATTCCGACCCTAGCCTCCAATCACCTGTCCCGACGCGTCCGTTCGCGTCCGAAAGCACTGCTAAGATTGATTGGCAGATGAAATGCCCATGCGCCGTCTAAGGCACCTGACAGCCACCGTCTTACTTGGCTGCGCCGTCGCGTTCGCGGCAGGGACGCCTTCGGTGGAGACCTTCGTCGAAGCGGCGGGTCCGACGGGGGCGCTGAAGGGCACGATGCTTGCACCGGTTGCTGCCTATGGGCCGGTCATTCTCATCATTCCGGGATCCGGACCCACCGATCGCGACGGTAACAGCCCGCTCGGGGTCAGGGCGGCCACTTACCGGCTACTGGCCGAAGGCTTGGTCGCACGGGGCGCGACCACGGTGCGGATCGACAAGCGTGGCATGTTCGCCAGCACAGCGGCGACGCCGGACGCTAATGCGGTCACGATCTCCGACTATGTTAGTGATGTGCACGCCTGGACCGCGGCGATCCGGCAGAAGACGCAGGCATCTTGCGTATGGCTGCTCGGGCATAGCGAGGGCGGACTCGTTGCGCTGACAGCGATTCAGAGCGAGCACGACATTTGCGGCTTGCTATTGGTGTCGGTGGCGGGGCGCCCCATGGGGGAGGTCATGCGCGATCAGCTGATCTCCAACCCGGCCAATACACCGCTGCTCAGTCAGGCGCTGCCCGCGATTGACTCGCTGGAGGCGGGCAAGCGTGTCGACACCGCAAACATGCCGCTACCCCTGCAGCGTTTATTCGCGCTAGAGATTCAAGGATTTTTGATTGACGCGTTTTCTCATGACCCGGCTCAACTGCTCAGGAGTTATCGCAAACCTGTACTGATCCTCCAAGGGGAACGCGATATTCAGCTGCGCGAGGCAGACGCTCGCATCCTCAAACAATCGGATCCGCAGGCAACGCTCGTGCTTCTCCCGGATGTGAATCACGTGCTTAAGACGGTTACGTCAGATGACAGGAGAGAGAACATCGGGGCTTACGCTGATCCCAGCTTGCCGCTCGCTCCCGGCGTTGTCGAAGCCATTGCTCGGTTCGTGGTCGCAAACACGAATCCCTAAGCACTCGAACGAGGACGATCGACACGATCAAACGCGCGCCGATCTCGGGCGCGATGGGCGTCGCTTCCCGTCCCCGCGCTATCCTTGCTTTCCCCGTACCTCCAGCTCGCCGATCAGCTCGCGCACGTGGTGGCGAACCGCGCGATTGCCTTGCGTCCTTTGGGTGTGGCTCGATACAGTCGGCGCCGCGTGCGGCCAAGCTGCACTTCCCGTGGCTTCAGGCAGGCCGCCAAGGCGCCACCCCGAGGTTAGTTTCCGGAATCCACCGTCAGCACGACCTTGCCGCGCGCGTGTCCCTTCTCGAGGTAGCGGATCGCCTCCGCGGTCTCGCTCAGCTTGTAGGTGCGGTCGATGACCGGTGTCACCTTGCCCGACTGCATGAGATCGGCGAGCACCGCGAGGTCGCGCTTGTTGAGCTCGGCGAGCATCAGGCCGAACTTCTGGCTCATGACGGGGGACAAGACCCAGGCCTCGAGCGGAGACTCGAGCCAGCCGAACCAGTGCCCGGTGCTGGTGGAGCCGATCCCGACGTACCGGCCGTTGGGGTTCAGCACACGCCGGTAGTCCAGCACCGAGTGCGTGCTCACGTTGTCGACGATGAGGTCGTACCGCGCGGCGCCTTGGGTGAAGTCCTCGCGCGTATAGTCGACCACGTGATCGGCGCCGAGTGAGCGCACCAGATCGACGTTCTTCGTGCTGCACACGCCGGTTACTTCGGCGCCGAATGACTTGGCGATCTGCACCGCGAAGGTGCCGACGCCGCCCGAGGCGCCGTTGATCAGTACCTTCTGCCCGGCCTGGACGTGTCCCTTGTCGCGCAGCGCCTGCAGCGCCGTGACCGCCGCGATCGGCACGGCAGCGGCCTGCTCGAATGTGGCCTTGGGGGGCTTGAGCGCGATCGCGCGCTCCTCTCGTACGGTCACATACTGCGCGAAGGCCCCGAACTTGCCGCCGAAGACCTCATCACCCGGCTTGAAGCGCCTGACGCTCTTGCCCACCGCTTCGACCGTTCCGGCAAAGTCGACGCCCAGGCGCGGGTTCTCGGGTTTGCCGAGGCCCCCGTCGATGCGCACCAGGTACGGGGTGCCTTCGACGTAGTGCCAGTCGAGCGGATTCACGGAGGCCGCATGCACTTTGACCAGTACTTCGTCGTCGGCGGGAGTGGGCTTGGGAACGTCTTCATACTTGAGAACGACGTCAGGCGGGCCATAGCAGCGGCGCATGATCCCCTTCATCAGGGTCGCGTCCGCGGGCAGCGGGGGTGCTGCACTGCAGGGCGCCGTGTGGCTCATGGCCCACACCAGAGTCAACACTCCGGCTCCCAACAGGACCACGATGGCGGCCAGGATCTTGTAGCGTAGTTTCATGAGCACACCGGCGCTTGCGCCCGAGGGGTCATGTCGCAGCTAGTGTACGCCGTCCTCGCGAAGGCGCGGCTTCAGCTCACCGCAGGAATAGCTCGCTCCGCGCCGAGAGCATGGCAGGCGCGAGCTCGACGCCTCGAGCCGGAGGGCAGGGCGGTCCGCACCACCCTCGGACGCCCTCGGAGCGTCGTGAAGCTGATTGTCAGTTCACCAGCTTCTTGAAGGCATCCAGCACCGCGGGGCCGTTGAAGGGCTTGACGATCCAACCCTTGACGCCGGCGGCCTTGCCGCGCTCCTTCATGTTCGGGCTGCTCTCGGTGGTCAGCATGATCAGGTTCACCGACTTGTTACCGAGCTCGCCGCGGATCTTTTCCACCATCGTCAGCCCGTCCATGTTGGGCATGTTCACGTCACAGACGATCAGTTTGATCCCGGGGTCGGCCTGCAGCTTGGAGAGCCCGTCCTTTCCGTCGACGGCGGTCGCCACGCTGAGACCCGAATTGCGCAGGAAGGTGGATACTTCGTCTCGCACGGTGCTCGAATCGTCCACCACGAGAATTTGTGCCATGGCATTACTTCCGGTAAGTGATATCAAAAAAGCTCGAGCGCGCCATCCGATTGGACTGCCTCAACGGCGGACGCGGCGAACTCCACCTGCCGCTCGCAGCACATACAGAGGGTCGCCTTGAGGCGCGCCGAGCTCTGGATCGTGATGTCGTAGCTCGAGATCATCCGCGGGCTCAGATCCTGGAGGTATTTGGCGCATTGCCATTCCAGCAGATAGGGGATTGACATCCCGATGTGGCGAAACTGGGAGAGCAGCTCGCGCCCCATGGCACCGCAGCACATGTTGGCAAACTCCGAGAACGTCTCATCCAGTGTCTTAGCGGACGTTCCCGGGATGTAGTAGTCGCGGGTTGGCTGCCCATCCGCCAGCTGGAACACGATGATCAGGCGGAACGTGAACGAGGAGATCGTCATCAGCAGGATTCGACCGCCTGACTGCGACTCGCGCCATGCTTCCGAAGAGGGCGTGATCGCGCATTGATCCCCTGCCTGACGGACCAGGGTCGCATTTGCGGCCCGGAGGAAGGCCTCGGCAAGGTTTCTGACTGTGCGATCGCTCAGCACGGGAAGCGCTCTAGCTCGTGAGTCGGTCGACGGAGGCGCCGAGGCCGCTTACCGCCGCCATCATCATCTTGCCGCCCGCCTGGATGTCCTGGAAGGTAGCCGCAGCCAATAAATTGCTCTTGTGGAGTCCGTCGCGCAGCTCCGCCGCCAGCCTCTGCGCCTGCACCGCGAGATTGCGCACCTCGGACGCGACCACGACGAAGCCGCGTGCCGACTCGCCCGCATGGGCTGCCTCGATGGCAGCATTGAGCGAGACCATGATCAGGCTCCGGGCGACCGCCACCAGCTCTTCCCCGGTGCCGTGCAGACTGCGATTGCAGCCGGTCAGGCCGATCATGTCCTGGTGCCAGCGCTCGAAGGCCTCGGCCAGGCTCTTGAGCTCGGCTACCTCGCCGGCGAGCCTGCGGGCCTTCGCGTTGAGGTCGGCATCGTCGTTCGCGCCGCTCAAGTCCCTGTCCCCGCGCTAGTGCTTCAGGCCGCAACCGCTCTGCTGTGCGCACAGGCGGTCGATGCGGCCTCGATCACGAACTCGAACGGTGTGTAGTCGAGCTCCGTGCCGCAGCCACTCAGCTCGATGCGGATCGTCGCTCCCTGCTGCTCGAGGAAGGTTCTGACTGCGTCCATCCCGACGCCGCGGCCTGAGACCTGAGTCACCGCCGCGGCCGTCGACAGGCCCGAGCGGAAGATGAGGTCCGCCACCTCCTGGCGAGTCGGCCGGCGTGCGGGATCGAACAGCCCTGCCGCCAGCCCCTTCTCGTACAGCCGATGCAGCGGCAGACCGCGTCCGTCGTCACCGATGCGCAGCTCGACCGCGCCAGCCCGCTGCACGCAGGAGAAGCGCACCTGACCCTGCTCGGGCTTGTGGACCGCGCGGCGCTCCTCCGGCGTCTCGATCCCATGATCCAGGGAGTTGCGCATGAGGTGCACGAAGGAGCTCTTGAGAGCTTCGGCAAACTGATTGTTGAAGCCGAACCCGCCATTGATCAGATCCACTACGGGTACCGGCTTCTTCAGCTCCCCTGCCAGGGAGGCAAGCGCATCCACGGAGCCGGCGACCAGACGCTCGAGCGAGATCAGGCCGAGCGCGTCCACGGCCTGGCGCAGCCGTGCCATGTCCGGCCCCGGGTGCGCGGCGGCGAGCGAGGCCGTCATGGCACGCAGCCTGGCGAGCTCGTCATTGGCGACGAAGGAACCGCGCGAGGTGAGCAGCTCAGCCGCCCGGCCCTTGCGTCCCAGCTTCTCTTCGTTTACCGCGACGTAACGCGCGACGGCCGCTTCGACGGCCCCGAGCTCCGACAGCATCGACCCGGCGTGCCAGATCGCATTCGGGTCCTTGCGCAGATGATCGTAGGTCTGCTCGGCGCGGTGGGCCGCATCGGTGATCTGGGTAAACTCGAATGTGCGAGCGTTGCCCTTGATGGTATGCATGTTGCGGAACAGTGCGGCGATCGTCTCCGCGTCGCGTCCGCGCGCCTCCTGAATCAGCGTGCGGTTTGTGGCGAGGAAAGAGCGGGCCGAATCGACACAATCGTTAAACTTGCCCGCCGGGATACGGATGATCCTGGCGATGATGTCGAGCTCTTCCTTCTGCTTGGCGGAGGCCAGCTCGAGCTCGCGCAATTGAGTTACGTCCTGCGTGATCAGTAGCACCTTCTCGACGGTTCCGCTTTCCTCGTTGACAATCGGACTCCAATCGAGCTGCACGATTTTGCGGGTGCCATCGTCGGTCGCGAGAGTCATCTCGCGTGCCAGCAGGTGGCCGTTGAAGTCGAACATCAGCGGCTCTTCACCGAGGATCGCCGCCAGCGCGGCGTGCACCTGGTCCTTGGCGTCGGCGCCGAGGCTCGAGCGGCCGAACAGGCTCTCGACGAGGTCCTTGTTGGCCAGGTCGTCGATGCAGAAGATGGTGCGAAGGTAATTCGAATACTCCGGATGAATGCGATTGCCGGGAATGACCGTCGAGACGCCGAGCTTCATGTTCTGCAGCATGGCGTTGATGTCCGCGGTCTTCTGACTCAGCTGCGCCGTGCGCTCCGCGACGCGCTTCTCGAGAGTCGCGTTCTGCTCGGCAATGACGCCCATCATCGCGACGTTCTTGCGGATGACAAACACCAGCACGGCCATGAAGCCGAGGTTCATCACGCCGAGCGCCAGACCCATCCATAAACGCACGCTGGCATCGCGCTGCGAGCTGACTAGCGTCACGACGAACTCGTCGTAGCTCGACTTGCGGAACCCGGAGAGAGTGGCGCGCAGATCCTCGAGCGCGGCATTCATGCCCGCGGCAAGCGCCTGGGGATCGCCGGTCTGGTCCAGGAATCCGGTCGAAGCCGCGCCGGCCAGTTGCTGGTACTTCTTCAGCTGCGCGCGCAGCCTGGCGACATCGGCATCGCGCCCCTGGTAGAGCTTGCCGACTTCGTCGAAGGCCTGGTCGGCCTGCGCGCCCATCTCGCCCGCCTTGCCGATCAGATCGCGGTCGCCCGCCACGACCACTTGGATGTACAGCTCCTCCATCTTGTCGACGCGGACAATGTTGGCGTCGAGGCGCTGCAGCACCGGAAAGTAGCGATCCTTGATGGCCGTCAGCTGCGCACTGCTCTGGAGCTCCTTGCGGATGCTGTAGGCGCTGAATGCCATGAATACGACGATGGCCACGCCCACGAGCGCGAACACCTTGGCGATGGACCGAGAGCCGCCGCGCGTCAACACCGTCCGGGAAGCGGGCGAGCTGTCCGCGTGGCGGCCGACCTCCTGGCCGGAAAGCGCTGCGCTTGTCATTGCTAAGTACTGCCTTCTCTTGTGCAGCGTCCCTGGTCGGCGGCTGCGGGAGCCCTACAGGCTTGCTGCCGATGTCGGCAGCTACGGTCGACTACTTGAGGTCCAGGATGACCTTCACCGAGCCGTCGACGGCCGATCTTTCGATGTAACCGATCGTCTTCGGATCGGCAGCCACCGCCTTCTTGACCGCGGCCGAATCCGGCAGCTCCTTCGGGGGCGTCGCCTTGCCGGTGAAGATCAGGCGCGACCAGGTGGCCTTCACCTGCGAGAGGTCATGGCCGGAGACCTCCTGATAGAAGGCAGCCTTGATGGGCGCCGCGGCAGGCTGGTCTATCAGCTTCATACCCTGGCTCTTGCCGAGATACAGGTCGGCGACCTGCTCCTTGGTGAGCGGTGGGGAGGCCGCGTTGCCGATGACGACCACGTCCCCGGCACGCGCCGCGGTGGCGAGCAGCAGCTGACTGACCATGATGATGAACGCTATGCGCTTCATGATTGCGACACTCAGAAAATGAAGTCGACGGTCACACTGAACACATTGACCGAGCCGCTGGGCGTAGCCGGCGTCAGGCCGAGGGGCGAGCTGACTTCCGCGAAGCTCACACCCGAACTGCCTTGCGGATTCACATGCTCGGCCTGCAGCTTGATGTCAGCGGACTTGAAGGCATCCCAGCGGACCCCGACCGCGGTTGTGCTCTGGTCGTCCGAGAGCGTGCCTGCGGCCGTGTAGTCGGCGCCGTGGTACTTGTCGGTTCGCGCGTAGCTCACGTACGGCGCCACCGCGCCGAAGCGGTAGCCGGCCAGCACGTACCAGCCCGTGGCGTTCACGGTGCCCGGATAGTTCCTGCTGTAGCGCTTGACCCACTCCGCTTGCGCGATGATGTTGTCGTGATCCACCAGCGCGCCGACGCCCTCGAAGCTGTAGACGTCCTCGACGTAATAGTTATAGGGAACGTACGCCGTCACCGGGCCGAGCGGTGTCGGGATCGGCCCCACTGGAATGTTCTCGATCAGAATGTTGCCGTCCACGTGCGCCTGCGCCCAACCGGCACGCAGCGTCACCCACTCAGTGTCCCACTTGAGCTCGCCACCGCGGGTATCGTTGCCATTCATCTGACCATAGCGCTGCGTCCAGATGACGGTGTCGCCCGCATAGCCGGTCAGCGTGAGATGGGTGCCTGCGAGCGGCAGCGAATAGCTGAACTCGACGCCGTTGAGCTCCTTCAGGTTCGAGAGCGCATAGACCTCCTGCGGCGGGCGCAGCCAGACATTCGCATAGCCGACGTCGAGAGAGTCCGAGATCGCGAAGATCGGCATCTCCACGCGACCGAGCTTGAAGGACAGGTTATCGAGCGGGTCGAGCTTCACGTAAGCCCAGGGCACGACGCCGGTGAGCGCGTCCCTGCTGTCCTCGGCCTGGACCGTCATGGCGAGCCAGGAATTGAAGCGCGCGGTGGCCTGCACGCCGAGATTCGAATCCACGTTCTCGGCGAATGATTTGGTCGCGCCGCTGGCTTCGTTTCCGCGGATGAACACCGCGGAGTCGGTCGATGTCACTACCGTGCCGGCTGTGCCGTAGCCGGTGAGGCTGAAATCGACGTTGGTGAGCAGACTACCGAGATCCGCTGCATGAGTCGGTACCTGTGCCAAGGCTGACACCAGGGCACCGACGGCGATGACCTTCCTCATTGGTTCCTCGTTTCGCAGTTCCGTTGCTAAGTTGCGGCGCCCGGCAGTGGCCTGCCCGGGCATCGCAAACTGTCGCGCATTAGACAGAGCTTTGAACACAACGCGGAGTGACGGCGGTCGCATGCAGCGAGCACAAAGTGTGAGAGCCCGCGCAGAAACGTACTTCCACGAATTGCGAAAAAAAATTGCCTTGCGGGCGTGCCTGATTGTCGCTCGCTGTTGAATTGCACGCGAGGCGACGAATCGGACGAGCGTTGAATGACGTGCTCGCTGACAAGGTCGCGAAAAGGAGCGTGATATTGCGACGCGATCGCCCAACGCGTGAGTTGGAACGAGCGGCGAGTCAACAGGTCATCGGCCGTCGTGACCTTCCCTGAAGCCGGGAATGTCAGGTATTCCCTGTAGGGAAATCTTGTACGGCTTGCTCGGACTATTCGAGCGTCGTGAGACCGTGCCGAATAGCGAACTTGATCACGCCCGCGAGATCGGACAGGTGGAGCTTCTGCATCATGCGGCTGCGGTAGGAATCGACGGTCTTCGGCGACAAGTGGAGCTTCGCGCCGATCTCGGCACTGGAATAGCCGTCGGCGACCAGCTTGAGGATCTCGCGCTCGCGGCCGCTCAGGCTCTCGAGCGGCGCGCAGCCGCCGCGCGTCCCGACGTTTTCGGTGACGATCTCCGCGACCTTGGGACTCAGGTACCGCCGCCCGCTTTGCACGACGCGGATGGCGTCGATGATCTCGCGGCCGGCGGATTCCTTGAGGAGATAGCCGCGCACTCCCGCCTCGAGCGCATGGAATATGTGCTGGGCGCCACCGTGCATCGACAGGATGATGAGCTGCACGGCGGGCCGCTCGGCCGCGATCTGCCTGGCGGCCTCGATTCCGTCCAGCTCGGGCATGGAGATGTCCAGAATGGCGACGTGCGGCGCGAGTTGCAGGACCTTCGCCACGGCGTCCCGGCCGTCGCTCGCCGTTCCAACCACCGCAAGGTCGGGCTGCGCCGACAGGTGCGCCACCAGGCCGTCGCGAACGATGGCATGGTCGTCGGCGATGAAGACGGTGACCGCGGTCATGAAATCCTCTCTCTCACAGGGGGTAGTCGCACACCAGTCGGGTGTGGGCGCCGCCGATCGAGCGCTCCCAGAGCCGCGCGCCCATCGCCCGAACCCGCAGCAGCACGGAAGGGTGGCGCGCCAGGCTCACGGCTGCTTCATCAGGGGAGGGCTGCAGATCCGCGTCGACCGCGACACGGACCGTGTGACCGAAGCTCCTCAAGGCGACATGCACGCTTCCCTCGCGGCTGGTGCGACACCGGGCCAGGATCTCGCCCAGGAGGCTATAGAGGTGCTCCGACTGCTCCTGGTCGAGCTTGAGCGGGGAGTCTCCGACGACACTGATCTCGAGGGACGCACCCTCCCGGCTCCGGTGCTGCAGAGACTGCAGCGCCGCGACGAGGTTGCCGCAGTTGGCCTGCAGCGGCGACAGCCGCTGGGCAACCTCGCGGCAGCGTTCCGCGGCGCGCTTCGCCTGCCGTGCGAGCGACTCGAGTAATTCGCGCAGCCGCTCGGGCGGTGCCTGTCGCCTGAGTTCCAGCATCAGTTTGTGGGCTACGATGCGAAGTTCCGCCAGCGGCCCGGAGAGCGCGTTCCGCAGCTCTGAGGTGAGCTGGCGCCGCTCGAGCTCGGCCCGGTCAAACAGCAGGCGGCGCAGCGTGTTGCGCTCGGTGACGTCGTGGGCGAAGCAGACGCTGACGCGACGGCCATCGAGAAAGGTGCCGTAGGACCGGATTTCGACGTCCATCGCGTCGCCGCTCTTTCTCAGGTGCTTCATCGCCAGCGGCCCCACGGAGCTCCCGGCCGCGGCGGTGAGCGGGTCTTCGCTCGCTCCGGGCGGAAGCAGTTGGCGCACCTTGAGCGCGGTGAATTCCGCCATTGAGTAGCCGTAAGCGCGCGCGGCAGGCTCGTTCGCCTCCAGGATCTGTCCGGTGCGGGCATCGTGCAGCCACAGCGGCCGGGGATCGCTCTGAAAGAGAGCGCGGTAGCGCTTGCTGACGGCGGCAATCTCGCGGTGGCGGGAGTTGTGCTCGGCGAGCAGGGCCGCCAGGAACAGGCTGATGACGGTGAGCAGGCCCACGAAGCCCCATACGTAAGTGACTCCCGTTAGCGCATCCTGCGTCGCGAGTGCGCCCGTATGAGTCGAGAAGCTCGCGGCCGCCAGCATGGCGAACAGGAGCGTTGCCAGGGACGCGAGCGCCACACCGAGACGGGCCGCCGCCCACACCACCAGCAGGATGCTCAGGGTCAGGAGCGGCAGCAGCACCTGATGGGCGGGAACGGCGAGCAACAGCAGCAGCGTCCAGAGCGCCAGGCAGCCGCACCAGGCGCAAAGCTCGGGCAGGCTCTCCTTGAAGACGCGGCGCAGCGTGCTCGGCAGTGGGAGAGTCGGCACCAGCAGTAGCGTGCCGGTCAGCGTGTCGAACCACCAGCGAGCCGCTGCCGACGCCACCGGTGTGAGCGAACCATGGTGGGCGGCCGACGAGGCGAACAGCGCGGCCACACCCGGCGGAACTGCCCCGCTGCCGCAGGCGACGAGCAGGGCGTAGATACTCACGCCGAGCACGGTGACCAGCGCCCACATTGCTGCGGCGCTCACGCACAACACCAGCGGGTCCTGCCAGCGATCGAGGCTTGCCGTGCAGCGCCGGCTCTGCATCCACGCCACGAGCGCACAACAGCCAGCTGTGCCGAGCGCGGACAGCAGCGACGCTGTGCCGACGGGCTCACCCATCTGCCCCGCGCGCACCATGACCAATCCGATAAGAACCGCGGGCCAGTAACGCCGCCCCCCCTGCAGCAGCGCAGCGACTGCCACGCCTGCCAGCAGCGACGGAACCGCGAGGTACGCGTCCGCGTAGGTGAAGTGGGACCTGGAGGCGCTGGCCAACGCGTGCGAGAGGGCGCCGCCGACCCAGCACGTCGCGACAATAAAGGCGGACACCGCCACATAGGCAGGGAGAGAAAACTGCCGGAGCTTCCCAAGCGCGGGCCGTTCGGCAGACACATCGGGAGGCGGCCTCCGGCCCACGGCTGCGCTGGACTTGGGCTCGGCCTGCGGCCAGGAGTAGGTCACCGCGGTGCCGCCGCCGCTCAGCCTCTGCACCGCCAGGTCGGCTCCCGCCGCGTTGGCGCGCAGTTTCATCGACTGCAGTCCCAGACCGCCGCTGTGGCGCTCGTCCTCGAGTCCTACGCCGTTGTCCTCCACCGAGACCTCGATCCTCTCCGCACCGATAGTGGCGCGAATCAGGATCCGGTCCGCACCGGCGTGCTTTACGGCGTTGGCCAGAGATTCCTGTACGACCCGGTACAAATGCTCGCGTCGCTCGACTGACAGAGTGAGGGGCGCGACGCCCTCGACAACGACCTCGACGCGACTGCGCTCGGCTGCGGGCAGGGTTAGCGGCAGGCGGCGCAGAGCTTCGAGGAGATCGCCCTGGAGCTCATCGAGCGGCGACACGCCGCTCGTCAGCTGAAACAGATGCGATTCGGCCTGCTCGGCGTGCTGACTCAGCTCGCACAGGTGAGCGACGGTGGACAGGTCGAAAGCCTTGGCACGCTCGATACGCTGCAGGAGCGTGTCCGAGCCGATCGCGAGTCCGGCGAGCACCTGTCCCAGGCCGTCGTGCAGCTCCTGCGCCACGCGGAAGGACTCCCGGTCGACGGTGGCGAGCAGTCGCCGGCGCAGGTCCTGATGGTCCGTCAGGTCGACTGCGTAGATGAGTGCCACAGGGCGGCCGTCCAGCTCGAGCGGCGTTGAGATGAGCTCGACGTTCATGACCCGGCCATCGCGCGTCAAATGCTTGTTGAGCGGTGCGGCGATCAGCTCACCCTCAGGAGGTGGAGGCTCTTCAGGTCTACCCGGCTCGGCCGAGAGCTCCGACATCCGCATGCGCAGAAACTCAGATTCCGTGTAGCCATAACGACGGATGGCTTCGGCGCTTGCCATGAGGATCGCTCCCGACTGGCCGTCGACTACCCACGCGGGAGTCGGGGTGGAAGTGAACAGAGAGCGATAGCGATCCGCCAGGACGGTCAGCCGCCGGTCGCGGTGCTGTCTCACGGTCAGGATCACCGTCAGCACGGGGCTCACGCAGCAAAGCAAGCCGATGAAGCCCCATGTGGCGGCGAGTCCGCCCACCACATCCGTCGTCGCGAGAGGCCCGACTCTCTGGCAAAACGCGACGCCGGCGGTACACGCGAACAGCAGCGTACAGAGAGCCGCAGTGAGCGCGCCGAACTCCATGGCCGCCCACGCGAGCAGCAAGACCGCGGCGAGCAGCAGCGGCCAGCACGTCCATGTTGCGGATAGAGCCAGCACGCCGAACACCCAAAACGCCGACAGCATCCCGAGGCATGCGACCCTCAACCGGCGCGTTCGCAGGGCGTGCCACAGCTTCCGCGGACTGGAAAGCAGGGCCGGTACTGCCAAAGCGATTCCCGCCAACGCAGTCACCTGCCAGCGGGCCAACGCCCAGAGGAGCACCGGGGTCACCGCCGGCGTCAATGTTCCCGGCCGGGTAGCTGCGCGGAGGAACTCCGGTGGAAGGCTGTGGGGCGTGAGCCAGACGGCGGCGAACATGCCGCCGATGTCGGCGAGGGCGGAAGCCAGGCGGCCCGCGAGTGCGGCCGCCACGAGAATGAGGGGATCAGCGAGACGGTCGAGCTGCCGCCGGAAGTCCCAAGCGCGCAGAATCGTCACGGTGAGGATGACGCTGAGCGTCTCGCCCATCGCATCGACGCCGACCGGGACGGCGGGGTCGCCGCGCATCACGCCCCAGACGAAGATTGAGCCCAGGAACACTCCGGGCCACGTAGGGGTGCCCCAGAGCAGCATGAGGCTCACAGCCACGCCGTCGGCCAGCCAGGGGAGCGGGAAAAAGTATTCGCTGAGCCGCGGCGCGATGTGCGCGACGTAGAGGAGGCTCCCACCGGCGAGCGCGACGTA
>JASHQW010000117.1 GCA_030038875.1 Gammaproteobacteria bacterium
CGCGACGCCCGCCATGACGAGCGTCGGCCACAGGAGATCCGCCCACTGGCAGGCGAGAAACAACGCGCCGAGTGAGACGGCGGGCGCCACACGTTTGGCGCCGAGACCGAGCGCGTAGTGGCCGATGAACATGAGTGGTCCTCTCAGGCGCTGCTCGCGACCCGCACGCGGTGGGGATGATACGGCAGCACCTCGACTACCTCGCCCTCGCGCAGCCGCTGTTGGATGTCACGCCAGAATTTGGCGGTGAGGATCTCCGCGTGCACCCGCAGGAGCGCCGCGCGCTCCTCCTCGCCGAAGGCGAGGAAGCGCATGAAAGTCTCCGGAAAGACGTCGTTCTCCGCGACGTAGAACCAGGCCTCGCCGCGCATCTCGTCCTCGGGGTTCTGTGCCTCGGGCAAGTCGCGGAAGTTGCAGTCCGTCACCCGGCACAGCTCGTCGTAATCGTAGAAGATCACGCGGCCGTGGCGCGTGACGCCGAAGTTCTTCAGCAGCAGGTCGCCGGGAAAGATGTCGGTGCAGGCGAGATCGCGGATGCACTGGCCGTAATCGAGCGCGGCGCGTACCGCCGCGGCGGGGCCGGCGTCGCGCAAATAGAGGTTGAGGGGAGTCATGCGCCGCTCGACGTACATGTGGTCGAACACCAGGTCGGTGCCGTCCTCGTGCACGGTCAGGGCGGCCTCGCGCTCGAGCTCCGCGAGCAGCTCCGGGGCGAAGCGCGCGCGCGGAAAGCGCAGGCGGCGGGACTCCTGGGCATCCACCAGCCGTCCGGCGCGGTCGTGGATGAAGACCATCTGGTACTTCGCCATCACCTCTTCGCGCAGCACCGTCTTCGGCGGCGGGAAACGATCGCGGATCACCTTGAAGACGACGTCGAAGGAGGGGAGCGTGAAGCACACCATGACCAGCCCGCGCTCTCCGGGCGCGTGAGTGAACAGGTCCTCGGTGCGCTCGAGGTGGCGCACCAGCTCCCGGTAGCGCTCGGTCTTGCCCTGCCGTGCGCGGCCCAGCACCGTGAACAGCTCGCTCACGGGCTTCTTCGGCATGATGGAGCGCAGGAACATCACCGCCTCGGCGACGCGCTCCAGGTCGACGTGGTAGTAGGAGCGGGTGTAGCTGAAGAGGATGCTGACGTCGTCCTCGGCGAGCATCACGGCGTCGACCAGCATGCCGCTGTCGGTGTTCTTGAGGGCGATCACCAGCGGCGCCAGCAGCCCGCGCCCCACGATGCGGCCGACGATGTAGGCGCGCGACACCTGGTAGAACACCGGGCGGATGACCTCGACCCTGTCGACCGCGCGCCGCTCTGCCTGGGAATCGAGGTAGGCGCGCACCTCGCCCGCCACGTGGGCGATGCTCTTGTCGAGGTCGCGCCACGGCGAGCGGAAGCGCACGTCTCCCAGCAGGTCCTCGAACAGCAGCGGCAGCGAGCCGTGATTCACGTAGGTGTTGGTGCCGATGCTCGAATGGATGGCGGCGAGCGGATCGAGGTCGGTGGCGACGAACTCGATGTCGGGAGCGACCCCCACGGTGCCGAACAGGCGGCGGGTCACCGAGCTGAAGAAGGTCTTGGTGAACTCCGGGTCCGGGAGGTCGGTGATGAGCGCGGCGAACTCAGCGCGGACCCGCCGCCAGTACTCGCGATCGAGCGCTTCCCGTCCGAGCGCCTCGCGCAGCTCCGCGATCGTCTGGTTCACGAAACGGTCGTAGAGCTCGATGCGCTCGACGGCGTCGCGCTGGCTGCCCTTCCAGTCGCGGTTGTCGAAGCGCAGCGGGGCCCGGCGCGTGATGCCGCGGAACTCCGCGTTGTAGTTGGCGAAGGCTTCGACGAGATGGCGCGCGCAATCCACGGCTTGAGCGTGCCCTCAATCGAAGTCGGTCGGCAGCGCGCGGTCGAGCGCATGCTGGTAGAGCCGCTCTATCTGTGAGGCGAGCACGCGCCCGGTGGAGAGCTCGGGGAGCGCGTGCACGGGAAAGAAGCCGACGGCGTCGGTCTCCGCGCTGGTGGCCGGGCTGCCGCCGATGAGCTCGCACAGGAAGAAGAGCTTGTAGATGTGGTGCACTCCGGGAGGATGCGGGTGGCGGTTCTTGTCGACCAGCGCCGCGAGCTTCACCGCACGCGCCTGATAGCCGGACTCCTCGAGGATCTCGCGTACCACCGCGGCCGAAGGCGCATCGTTCACGTCCACCCAGCCTCCGGGGAGCGTCCAGCGCCCGTCGGCGCGCTCGCGTACCAGCAGCACCTCGGCGCCGCGGAACACGCCGCCGCGCACGTCCACCTTGGGCGTCGCATAGCCGTGCTCGTCCTCCCAGAAGGCGCGCACCGTGGTGAGCGGGGCTTCGAGCTCGGTGCTGAGCATCGTCGCGGTGAGCTGCTCGAGCTCCTGGTAGCGCGCGCGGTCGAAGGGGTCGCGGCTGAAGGCGAGCCCGTTCTGCGCGATCGCCTGCACCTTGCGCGCCCATTCGAGGATGGCCGCAATGCGCCCGGCGCTATTCACGGCGACCGCCCACCCGGGCGCCGCCGTGGCCAGTCCGCGCGCGCCGCCTTGCGCACGACGAGCTTAAGTCCCGACCAGGTCTTATCGACGGCACAGACCTTGATGTCGACCAGGCCGAGCGGCAGCGCGAGCTCGCGCACCGTGTCCTCGCTCACTTCGCTCGCGAGGCCCGAGGATTTCTTCGGCCAGCTCACCCACAGCACGGCGTCGGCGCGCATGGCGAGGCTCGCCCGCAGCGCACGCTCGAGCTGCGCACGGCGTGTGGCGAAGACATGAATGACATCGGTGTCGGGGCCGATCCGCCGCACCCTCCGCACCCCAGCGGGAAGCGGCGCCAGCAGCGCGGCGTAGTTCGGCGGCGCCTCGAGCGGGTACAGGCGGCAGCCCGCTGCGATGCCGAGCTTCTTTGCGAGCGGGGTGCCCGAGTAGCCGCTCGGGGCGGCGGCTGCGCGGCGCGCACCTCGCATGCCGGTACGGCGCGCGCTCAGAGGTTCCTGATCAGCGCGTCGGCGAACGCGCTGGTCGCGACTTCCGTGGCCCCTTCCATGAGGCGCGCGAAGTCGTAGGTCACGATCTTCTGGCCGATGGTGCGGTCCATCGCGGCGATGATCGCATCGGCCGCCTCGAGCCAGCCCAGGTAACGGAGCATCATCTCGCCGGAGAGGATCACCGAGCCCGGGTTCACCTTGTCGAGGTTCGCGTACTTGGGCGCGGTGCCGTGGGTCGCCTCGAACACGGCGTGTCCGGTGAGGTAGTTGATGTTGCCCCCGGGGGCGATGCCGATGCCGCCCACCTGCGCGGCGAGCGCGTCCGAGAGGTAATCGCCGTTGAGATTGAGCGTCGCGATGACGTCGAATTCCTCCGGGCGCGTCAACACCTGCTGCAGTGTGATGTCGGCGATCGCGTCCTTGATGAGGACGCGGCCGCTCTTCCTGGCGGCGTCCATCTCGGCATTGGCGTCCTTGTCGCCCTTGGCCGCCTTGGTGCGCTCCCATTGCTCCCAAGTGTAGGTCGCGCCGCCGAACTCGCGCTCGGCGAGCTGGTAGCCCCAGTTGCGGAACGCGCCTTCGGTGAACTTCTGGATGTTGCCCTTGTGCACCAGGGTGAGGCTCCTGCGCTTGTTGGCGATCGCGTACTCGATCGCCGCGCGGATGAGGCGCTCGGAGCCCTCCTTCGAGACCGGCTTGATGCCGACGCCGGAGCTCTCGGGGAAACGGATCTTGGCATAGGCCTTGGGGAAGGCCTGGCGGAACAGCTCGAGGAACTTCTGGTTATCGGCGCTCCCCGACTCGAACTCGATGCCGGCGTAGATGTCCTCGGTGTTCTCGCGAAAGATCACCATGTCGACCTTTTCGGGGTGCTTGACCGGGGAGGGCACGCCCTTGAACCAGCGCACCGGGCGCAGGCACACGTAGAGGTCGAGCATCTGCCGCAACGCCACGTTGAGCGAGCGGATGCCGCCGCCGACCGGGGTGGTGAGCGGACCCTTGATGGACACCAGGTACTCGCGGCACGCCGCGACCGTCTCATCCGGCAGCCAGGTGTTGAAGAGGCGGTTGGCCTTCTCGCCGGCGTACACCTCCATCCACTCGATGCGGCGCTTGCCGCCGTATGCCTTGGCCACCGCGGCGTCCATGACGCGCACGCTGGCGCGCCAGATATCAGGCCCGGTGCCGTCCCCCTCGATGAAGGGGAGGATGGGGTTGGCGGGTACGTTCAGCTTGCCGTTGCTGATCGTGATCTTCGCCCCCTGGGCGGGCGGCGCGACCTTGGGGGCTGCGACAGTGGACAT
>JASHQW010000118.1 GCA_030038875.1 Gammaproteobacteria bacterium
GCTCCGGCGACCTGAACCGCGGGCTCGAGTTCCTGCCGAGCGACGACGAGCTGCTCGAGCGCCGCAAGCGCGGCATTGGACTCGCGCGGCCCGAGCTCGCGATCTTGCTCGCCTACTCCAAGATCTGGCTCAACAACCACCTGCTCGACTCCGACGTGCCCGAGGACCCGTACCTCTCCAACGAGCTCGAGCGCTACTTCCCCGCACCGGTGCAGGAGCGCTTCCCGCGCGCGATCGCTCACCACCGGCTGCGCCGCGAGATCATCGCCACCGCGACTACCAACAGCCTCGTGAACCGCATGGGGCCGACCTTCGTGCCGCGCGCGCAGGAGGACACCGGCGCCGAGCCGGCGCAGATCGCGCGCGCCTACACCGCGGCGCGCGAGATCTTCGCCATGCGCGAGGTGTGGGAGCAGATCGAGGCGCTCGACAACCGGGTGCCAGCCAAGCTGCAGTACGAGGCCGCCTTCCAGACGAGCCGCCTGCTGCGGCACGCGACCTACTGGCTGCTCACGGCGCGCCAGCGCGGCCTCCAGGTCGACGCCGCAGTGAAGGAGTTTCGCAGCGGCGTGCACGAGCTCGAGGCACGGATTGCCGAGCTCCTCACCGGAGACGAGCTCGAGCGCTTCGGCGAGGCGCGCCGGCGCTATGTCGAAGCGGGACTCCCGCCGGAGCTCGCCGCGCGCATCGCCAGCCTCGAGGCGCTCAATGCGGCGCTCGACATCGTCGAGATCGCCGGCGCGCACCGCGTGAGCGTCACCGAGACCGCGCGCGTCTATTTCGAGCTGGGAACGCGCACCGGCGTCGACTGGCTGCGCACGCGCATCGAGAAGCTCGCCGTCGATGGGCCGTGGCAGGCGATCGCCCGTACCGGGCTGCGCGACGGGGCACTGCGCGTGCACCGCCGCCTCACCGAGCGGGTGCTGAGCCGCGCCGAGCGCGGCAGCGCGAGCGCACGCGTCGCCGCGTGGATGGAGGCGAGCGGCAAGGAGCTCGCGCACTGGCAGCGCACGCTCACCGACATGCGCTCGGCCGGTGCCGCTGATTTCGCCACGCTGACCGTGGGCGTGGAGACGGTCCGCAAGCTCACGAGATAGTCAAAGGGCCGAAATCGCAGGAAGCGATTTCGGCGGACATCAGCTTCGTTGCCGCCGGCAAAAGGCGTGACTTTTGCCGGCTGCGTGTGCGGGAGCATTGTGCATGGCTGGCAAGCTGATCCTGGTCCGTCACGGCCAGAGCATCTGGAACCTCGAGAACCTCTTCACCGGCTGGACCGACGTCGATCTCACCGAGCAGGGCCGGCTCGAGGCCGCCCAGGCCGGCCGCGAGCTGCTCAGGGAGCGGCTCGAGCCCGTCATCGCCTTCACCTCGGTGCTGAAGCGCGCGATCCGCACGCTCTGGATCATGCTCGATGAGATGGACCGCATGTGGATCCCGGTCGAGCGCTCGTGGCGGCTCAACGAGCGGCACTACGGCGCCCTGCAGGGCCTCAACAAGGCGCAGACGGTCGCCCAGCACGGCGAGGCGCAGGTGAAGATCTGGCGCCGCAGCTACGACATCCCGCCGCCGGCGCTCGCGGCGGAGGACGAGCGCCATCCGCGCTTCGATCCGCGCTATGCCGGGGTGGCTCCCCAGGAGCTGCCGGCGACCGAGTCGCTCAAGGACACGCTCGCGCGCGTGTTGCCCTACTGGCATGCGCGCCTCGCGCCGGAGCTGCGCTCAGGACGCGACGTGCTGGTGGTGGCGCACGGCAACAGCCTGCGCGCCCTGGTGAAGATGCTCGACAACGTGAGCGACGGCGAGATCGTCGAGCTCAACATCCCGACCGGCGTGCCGCTGCTCTACGAGCTCGACGCGGACCTGAAGCCGCGCGGCAGCCGTTATCTGGGCGATCCGGCCGCGATCGCCGCCGCCGCCGACGCCGTCAGGCGCCAGACCGAGAAGCGCTGACTTCAGGCCGCCCAGCCGTCGTAACGGCCGTGACACTCGGCCGCGAGCGCCGTCATGCGCGCGCTGAGTGCCTGCATGTCGGGCAGGATCAGCCGCATGCTCTTGGTGGCGTGGAGGCTGAAGGGAAGCTCGGCCTCGTCCTGCATCGGCTTGACGTCGACGCTGAACTCGGGCTCGAGGCGCGCGCGCACCACCTGGCAGGCGGCCTGGTCCGGCAGCGCGAGGAAAAAATCCACCGGATAGTCGTTGAAGGGTATGTAGCCGCGCGAGCGCAGCCGCTCGATGAGCTGCGCGTCCCAGCTCGCCACCCGGGCGCGCTGCGCGGCGCGCAGCTTGAAGTACACGCGCACCACGATGAGCACCAGGGCCACCGCCAGCGCTGCGGCGAACGACACCACGTCAGCCCCGCGGGCCCTTGCCCGGAAAACGCGGCCGGCGCTTCTCGAGAAACGCGCCGATGCCTTCCACGGCGTCGGCACTGGTCGCTTGGCTTGCGATGGTCTCGCTCTCGAGCACCATCTGCGTTTCGAAGGCGCCGAGAGAGTGGGCGATCAGGCGCTTGGTCGCGCCGTAGGCGCTGCCCGGCCCGTGGGCCAGCCGCTCGGCGACCTCCACCGCACGCTCGAGCAGCAGCTCGTCGGCCACCACTTCGTTCACGAGTCCCCAGGAGAGCGCTTCCCCCGCGTCGAGCGCGCGGTTCAGCAGCAGCAGCTCCATGGCGCGCTTGAGGCCCACGATGCGCGGCAGCAGGAACGTGGTGCCGGCGTCGGGGGTCAGCCCGACGCTCGTGTAGGCGAGGTTGAACTTCGAGCTACGCGCGCACAGTGCCAGGTCCGCCATGGCGACGAGTCCCACGCCGGCGCCGGCCGCCGTGCCGTTGACGGCCGCGACCACCGGCGCATCCATGCGCACGAAGTGGGAGATCGCCGCATGCAGGTAGGTCGTGAGCTCGCGGATGTGCTCGTCGAGCGCCAGCTCACGCGGCGGCATGGCCCGCAGGTCCCCCCCGA